>NZ_JBFUKO010000450.1:0-4535 GCF_056400805.1 Aminobacter sp. P4_H6_2 | reverse complement strand
GTCGGGGAAGCCTTGCGCTTCTACAAGCTCGAACCTTCAGCGCTGACCGTCTTTTACGATGAGCTCGACCTGATCGCCGGCAAGGTGCGGGTCAAGATCGGCGGCGGCGCGGGTGGCCATAACGGCATCCGCTCGATCGACCAGCACATCGCCAAGAACTATCGCCGTGTCCGCATCGGCATCGGCCATCCTGGCGTCAAGGAAATGGTGCACGACCACGTTCTGGGTGACTTCGCCAAGGCCGACAAGGAATGGCTGGACGTTCTTCTCGACCTGGTGGCCGATAGTGCCGATTTTCTGACCAAGGGCGACGACAACGGCTTCATGAACAAGGTGACGGTCGGCCTGCGCGACAAGCTTGCACCCACTTCCGACGACGACCGCCCGCCGCCCAGGGCCCCAAAGCAGCAAGCGCCAAAAGCTCAAAGCCACATCCGCCAGGCCCGCACGCCCCAGGCTCCGGTCAAGATTCCCGAAAGCGGGCCGATGGCTGCGATGCTGAAAAAGCTGTTCGGCAACAAGGATTGATCTGGCGATACCCTTGTTTTCCAGAGGCGGCCTCAATGCTCCCCTGAAGCCAGCCAGCGAACGCTCCTGACAAAAGCCGACCAGCCTTCGTGTTAAAGAATGCTCTTTGGCAACAAGGAGCGATTCCGATGGCCCCTGTCGGCGTTGGCGACGTCATCTACATGTTCGCGATGTCGCTTGACGGCTACATTGCCCGAGAAGACGGCAGCTTCGACTGGCTCGACAATTTTCCGGCTGATGACGACTATGATTTTTCCGGGTTCATGGCGTCGCTGAGCGGTATCGTCATGGGGCGCGCGACTTATGATGTTGTTCGCCGCGAACCGGAATGGGGCTACGCCAGGCACCGTTGCCTCGTCGCTACGTCGCGCCCACTCGAAAACCCGCCCGAGAACGTGGAAGCGATGGCCGGCACGCCTGCCGAGATGCTCGCCAATTTGCGGGCACGTGGTGCCGATGGCCGCATCTGGCTGTTCGGCGGCGGCGACCTCGCCCGCCAGTTCATGGACGCCGGCCTGCTCGACACCATCGAGATCGGAACGATCCCGGTGATCCTGGGCTCCGGCATCCCTGCCTTTGGCGGCAAGCAGGCCGATCGCTGGCTCGATCTGGCCTTTGCCAAGCCGCTCGCCAATGGCGCGGTGCATTCGCAATACCGCGCGCGAAGGGCGGATTCTTGAAGGGCTGAGCTTCAAAGGCTATATACGAAAACACGAGGCTCGTGTTTTCGTGAGTTGCCATGAAGAACGTGACCATTTCGATGGATGGGGAGCTGCTGCGCGAGGCACGTATCGAGGCAGCGAAGGCGGGCCTGAGCATATCGCGATATGTCTCTGGCCTGGTTCAACAGAGCGTGCGCGACACAACGCAAGGAAGCCGCGATCAAGAGCGCGAGCGGCGAATGAAGGCGCTGGAACGCTTCCTGAACGGACCCAAGTTGCCCATCTCGGAAAACGGGCGCATGCCAACCGCTGAAGAGCGCAATGCAAGGCGATAAGGTATTCATCGACAGCAATGTCTTGCTGTACGCGCGTGATATCGCGCTCTCGGCCAAGGCCGACATATCGAATGCCTGGCTTCGTGAAACGGTTTGGCGCGGTGTCGCCTGCGTGAACCTGCAGGTCCTCAACGAAGTGACCCAAGTCATGTTGCGAAAGCGGCGGGACCTGACAGGACGAGGTATTTGCGGCAGTTGACGAGCTTTCATTTCTGGGAAACAGTCCAATTACCATGGCGTCTGTCCATGCTGCTCGAAGGATCCGCGCAGAAACACTCTACTCCTGGTGGGATTGCCTGCTGCTCGCCTGCGCCCTTGAACTCGGCTGCAAATACTTCCTTTCCGAGGATTTGCAGGACGGGCAGGACATCGAAGGCTTGACGATCGTTAATCCTTTCGCCCATAGCCCTGATCAAATTCAGATTTCCCGATAGGACCAATCACCATGGGTTTCAAATGCGGCATCGTTGGCCTGCCCAACGTAGGCAAATCGACGCTTTTCAACGCGCTGACGCGCACGGCAGCCGCGCAGGCGGCAAACTACCCCTTCTGCACCATCGAGCCGAACACCGGTGAGGTGGCGGTTCCGGACCCGCGCCTAAAACTTCTGGCGGCGACCGCCAAGTCGAAGGAGATCATCCCGACCCGTATTTCCTTCGTCGATATCGCTGGCCTGGTGCGCGGCGCTTCGAAGGGCGAAGGCCTGGGCAACCAGTTCCTCGCCAATATCCGCGAGGTCGACGCGATCGTGCACGTGCTGCGCTGCTTCGAAGATGACGACATCACCCACGTCGAAGGCCGCATCGATCCGGTCGCCGACGCCGAGACGGTCGAGACCGAGCTGATGCTCGCCGACCTCGAAAGCCTCGAGCGCCGCATCGTGCAGTTCCGCAAGCGCGCCGCAAGCAAGGACAAGGAAGCAACCACCGTCCTGCCGATGATGGAGCAGTCGCTTGCGCTGCTGCAGGACGGCAAGCCGGCGCGCCTGCTGCTCAAGGGCATTGCCGCCGAAGACCTCGAGATCCTTCAGGGCCTCAACCTCCTGACTTCGCATCCTGTGCTTTATGTCTGCAACGTCGCCGAAAGCGATGCCGCGACCGGCAACGAGCACACCCGCGCCGTCGAGAAGATGGCTGCGGCACAAGGCGCTGGCGTCGTCGTCATCTCGGCCGCCATCGAAGCCGAAGTCGCCCAGCTGCCCGACGAAGAAGCCCAGGAATTCCTGGCCGATCTCGGCCTCAAGGAGCCGGGCCTGGATAAGCTCATCCGCGCCGGTTACGAGCTTTTGCACCTGATCACCTATTTCACCGTCGGCCCCAAGGAGACGCGTGCCTGGACCGTGCACAAGGGCGCCAAGGCGCCGCAGGCGGCGGGCGTGATCCACACCGACTTCGAACGCGGCTTCATCCGTGCCCAGACCATCGCCTATAACGACTTTGTCACGCTCGGCGGCGAAGTTCCGGCCAAGGAGGCCGGCAAGGCGCGCGACGAAGGCAAGGAATATGTCGTCCAGGACGGCGACGTCATGCTGTTCAAGTTCAACACCTGATGCCTTGAGACCCCGATGACGCAACACGCATCTTTCGAGATCGATCTTCCGAAATCGTTGCGGGCCGCGTTATCGGGTTACGACTGGGACCGGCAGACCATCGGCCATTCCGATGCCGGCGTGTTCAAGCTTGCAGCCAACGGCAAGCCGACCCTTTTCCTCAAGACCGAAGAGACCAGCGACTTTGCCGAGCTGCCCGATGAGGTGGCTCGGCTGCGCTGGTTAGGCAGCCAAGGCGTCCCCTGCCCCAAAGTCATCGTCTTCGATACCCATGCCGGCCACAACTGGCTGCTGATGAGCGCGCTTGCCGGCCAGGATCTGGTTTCGCAAGTGACCGCGCCCGACAAGGCCATCGCCATCATGGCCAAGGCGCTGCGCAGCTTGCATGCGCTGGATATCTCCTCCTGCCCGTTCGACCATAGGCTTGCGGCGCGTATCGCTTTGGCAAAGTCCCGCATGGAAGCCGGCGAGGTCGATGAGGACGACTTCGACGAGGAATGGCTAGGACAAACCGCCGAAACGGTATTCGAACAGGTTCTGGCGCGCCGGCCAGCCAGCGAAGAGCTGGTGGTGACCCATGGCGACGCGTCCATGCCAAATTTCATCGCCGATGCCGACAGCTTCTCAGGCTTCATCGATTGCAGCCGGCTAGGCGTCGCCGACCGTCATCAGGATTTGGGCATCGTCTGCTGGAGCATCCACACCAATCTTGGCGAAGAGTGGATAGCGCCCTTCCTCGCGCTGTACGGCCTCCCGGAGGCCGAAGCGGCGAAGCTCTCCTACTACCAGCTGCTCGACGAGTTCTTCTAAGCAGACCTCGGTGACGACGTCATAGTTCCGTCATGTCCCGCCCCTACGGACTGGCGGCTTGACGCCTGCTGCGCCCGGGTCTACGCGCGGCCTGGTGGGCCGGCTGTCGGCACTGTGTTTTGACGTTAACTTGAGCGCGTGCCCGGTTGGGCAGTCTCGCCTCCAGCATGGGAGACCCGGCCGATGATCAAGGCATTCGTCGTGGAAAACGAGCGTCTGCGGCTCTCGGAGAATATCGAGGCCGACAAGGACAGGATCGTGTGGGCCGACATGTTCACGCCGACCAAAGACGAAGAGGCAATGATCGAGCAATGGCTCGGGGTTGGTGTTCCGACGCGCGAAGAGATGGAGGAGATCGAAATCTCGTCGCGCCTCTATGTCGAGGACGGCGCCTATTTCATGACCGCCACCTTGCCCTCGCAGGCCGACAGCGACGATCCTGTGATGTCGCCCGTCACCTTCGTTTTGCGCCGCAATCTGCTGGTCACCATCCGCTATCACGAGCCGCGCGCCTTCCAGACCTTTCCGATGCGGGCCGAAAAGGCCTCGACCGGCTGCACCACGGGCGAAACCATCCTCATCGGCCTGCTGGAGGCGATCGTCGACCGCCTCGCCGACGTCTTGGAGCGTGCTTCGCGTGGTGTGGAGGCG
>NZ_JBFUKO010000449.1:0-4547 GCF_056400805.1 Aminobacter sp. P4_H6_2 | reverse complement strand
GGTGAGCGCTGGCTACCTCAAGGGCCGTCCGATCATCGAGGATCTGTCGTTCGCCATATCGGGCCCGGAGCGCGTCGCTGTCACCGGCGCCAACGGCTCGGGCAAGACCACCTTGCTCGCCATGATTGCGGGGCAATTGTTGCCATGGTCGGGCAGCGTGCGCGTCATGACCGACTTCGCCATGCTGGATCAGCAGGTCACCTTGCTCGATCCCTCGGCTTCGATCCGCGACAATTTCCGCCGCATCAATCCCGGTGCCGGCGAAAATGCCTGCCGCGCGGCCCTTGCGCGTTTCATGTTTCGCGCCGATGCCGCCTTGCAGATCGTCTCAAGCCTGAGTGGCGGCCAGCTGCTGCGCGCCGGGCTCGCCTGCGTTCTGGGCGGCACGAAGCCGCCGCCGCTGCTCATCCTCGATGAACCCACCAACCATCTCGACATCGATTCCATCGAGACCGTCGAGGCGGGATTGCTGGCCTATGACGGCGCACTTCTGGTGGTCAGCCACGACGAAGCGTTCCTGCAAGGCATCGGCATCACGCGCAGGCTGGAATTGTCGTCGCACTGACTTCCGTCAGGACAGCGCCATCTCCACCACCACCTCGGCGTGGATCGCGGTCGTGTCGTACAGCGGCACAGCGCTATCTTCGGGCCCGACCAAAAGCATGATCTCGGTGCAGCCCAAAATGACCGCCTCGGCACCACGCGCGACGAGGCGCGCGATCACCTCACGATAGGCTTTCCGCGACGACGCTTCGATGCGCCCCTGCACCAGCTCCTGATAGATGATACGGTGCACCACCGCCCGGTCGTCGGCTTCGGGCACCAGCACGTCCAGCCCATGCTGTGCGACTAGCCGGCCTTTGTAGAAATCCTGTTCCATGGTGAAGGCGGTACCCAAAAGGCCTACGCGGCGCAGGCCCGCCGCGCGTATCTTCTCGGCAGTGGGGTCAGCGATGTGCAGCAATCGAATGCCGATCGCCGCCTGCACCTCATCGGCCATGCGGTGCATGGTGTTGGAGCAGATGACGACGAAATCCGCGCCGCCGCGCTCCAGGCGCCGCGTGGCGTCGATCATCTCGACCGTCGCCTCTTGCCAGCGGTCGGCACTTTGCAGCGCCTCGATCTCGGCGAAGTCGAACGACCACATCAACAGCCGCGCCGAATGCAGCCCGCCAAGCCGCTCGCGCACCTGTTCGTTGATGATCCTGTAATATTCGGCCGAGGTTTCCCAGCTCAGGCCGCCCAACAGACCAATCACCTTCTGCGCCATGTCAGGCCTCCTCCGCCGGTTCGATGCGACACCCCGCTCTATCCCGCTCGACCTCGAGGCCGCAAGGGAGCGGCTACCCGGCCGGCCCAAGCGTCCGCTCGATCTCGGCCAGGATCCATTCGCGAAACACCTTGATCTTGGGAACATTGCGACGCTCCTCGGGATAGACCAGCCAGAAGCCGGAGCMGTCGGAGCCGACATGGTCGAACGGCTGGATCAGGGCGCCACTGGCAAGCTCTTGCTTGTAGAAGACCGGTGTCAGCATCGCCACGCCACGGCCGCCAATCGCCGCGATCGCCTCATAGGCCTGCGAGCCCATCTTCGGCGCCTGGCGCATAGGCAGCGCATCCGTCGGCCACCCCGCTCCTTCGAACCAGGCACGCCACCAGATGTCGCCGGGGTCGATCTGCGGCAGCTTGAGCAAATCCGCCGGTTCCTTGACGCCACGCCCCTTCTTGCCACAGCGCTCGGCCCGCTCCAGACATGGCTTACACTGTTGATGACAAGCAGCGGCCGAAGCGGGCGCCGGGCCCAATTCGACCCACGCTACGTGTCCGATCACCTCAACCGCGACCTGGGCTATCTCGACGGCAAGGAGCCGCATGGGTCGGTCAAATAGGCCCAGCCGTCGCGCGCTTTGCTGTAGCGCTCCCTTGACGCCCTCGCACGAACAGTGATCTTTGGCGAAGGGCCCTGGCGGAGAGGTGAGCATGTCTTTTTTAATTCCCAGTATGGCGGCGGGACGGGTCGCATCCATATTTCTACCCACCCTTTTTCTGTCGAATGTTGCGTTCGCCCAGGACGCCTCGGATCTGGCAAAGAAGCTGTCCAATCCGATCGCTTCAATGATCAGCGTGCCGTTCCAGTTCAACTACGACAGCGGCTATGGTCCGAACGACGGCGACAAGGCCTATGTCAACATCCAGCCCGTCATCCCGTTTTCGCTGAATGACAACTGGGAAATCATTTCGAGGACGATCCTGCCGGTCGCCTGGCAGAACGACATCGCCGGAGATTCGGGCAGCCAGTTCGGCCTCGGCGACACCACCCAGAGCTTGTTCTTCTCGCCGAAGGTGCCCGGACCAAACGGCGTCATCTGGGGCGTTGGCCCGGTCTTTCTGGTTCCCACCGCGACGGACGACCTGCTCGGCGGCGAGAAATGGGGCGCGGGCCCGACTGGCGTGGCACTCAAGCAGGAAGGCCCCTGGACCGTAGGCATCCTCGCCAACCACATCTGGTCCTTCGCCGGCGACGACGACCGCAGCAACATCAGTTCGACTTTCCTGCAGCCCTTCGTTTCCTACACCACCAAGGATGCCTGGACATTCGCGCTGAACACCGAGAGCACCTACAATTGGGAGGCCTCGGAGTGGTCGGTGCCGGTCAATTTCACTGTCTCCAAGCTCATCGTGCTCGACAAGCAGCCGATCAGCCTGATGGCGGGCGTGCGCTATTGGGCCGAGACCCCGGACACCGGGCCCGACGGTTTTGGCTTCCGCACGGCTGTGACGTTCCTGTTTCCGAAGCGATAGCGTTGCAAGCAACATGAAAAAGAGCGCAGCGACCGAGGGCTCCCCGTCCCAGCTGATCGACGCCAGGATCAAGGAACTGGACGACTGGCGGGGCAAGACGCTCTCCCATGTCCGCGCACTCATCAAGCAGGCGGACGACGAAGTGGTCGAGGAGTGGAAGTGGAGCGGCGTTCCGGTGTGGTCTCACGATGGAATAATCTGCACCGGCGAGACCTACAAGAGCGCCGTGAAGCTGACATTCGCCAAGGGCGCCTCGCTCGAGGACCCTTCAGGCCTGTTCAACGCCAGCCTTGAAGGCAACACCAGGCGCGCGATAGACATCCACGAGGGCGCTGAAGTGGACGAAGATGCCTTCAAGGCGCTGATAAGTTCAGCCGTGGCCCTGAACAAGTCCAAAGCCCGATGATCTGACGCGGCCCCTAAAAGCGACATAATCAGGCGAATACCAGGGCGACGCGGTCTTACCATCCTGCGCGAAAGCGCCAGCCTGGCTTGTCGGCACGACGGGCGCCTGCGAACCACTTGCCACACGCTAAGCCAGAATATATAAAACATATACGAATCGTATATTCAGGAGCGCTCAGTGGGTATCGTCAATATCGAAGATGAGCTGCATGAGCAGCTGCGCCGGGCGAGCAAGGCGTCCTATCGATCGATCAACGCCCAGGCGGCGTTCTGGATCAAGATCGGCATGCTCTGCGAGCTGAACCCGGGCCTCACCTTCCAAGAGCTTGTGGCACGTGAGCTGAAGCAGGCGGGCGTCGACGCACCTGATCTCGCAGCTGCGGCGGCATGACGAAGACGCCGCCCGAAGTTGAGCTGCTGGCGGAGTCTGGGCGTCTGCTCGCGTCGGTGTTCGCGCATCTGGATGGACAACCGCTCGCCGGATTGAGCACCTTGCAGGTCAACGACCTCGTCGAGGCATTCATCGTCGATCAGCTCGACGCGCGGCCCGCCAGCAAGGGCCAGTATGGCTATGGCTTCGTACTGAACAGTTCGAGGAACGAGGTTGTCTGCCACGGCGTGCCGTCGAAGGATGAGGTTTTGCAGGACGGCGATATCGTCAATTTTGACATCACGCTCGAGAAGCAGGGCTATATCGCGGATTCCAGCAAAACATTCCTCGTCGGAAATGTGGAGCCCATGGCGAGGCGGCTCGTTCGCGCCACCTATGAAGCCATGTGGAAGGGCATCCGTGCAGTGCGCCCAGGCGCCAAGCTTGGCGACATCGGCTTCGCCATTGCGTCGCACGCAAAGCAGAACGGTTATTCGGTCGTGCGGGAATACTGCGGCCATGGCATCGGACGCGAGATGCACGAAGCACCGCAAGTGCTACATTACGGAAAGCCAGGCACCGGCCTTGCGCTGCGAGAGGGCATGGTCTTCACCATCGAGCCCATGCTGAACCAGGGGCGCAGGACTGTTCGGACTGAGGATGACGGATGGACCGTTGTCACAGTGGACAAGAAGCTCTCCGCACAGTTCGAGCACACGGTTGCGGTCACTCATGACGGCGTCCGCGTGCTGACGTTGCGCCCGGACGAAGCACGGTTCGCCGCCACGATGCGCGCCGTAGACGTGTAGATACGTTGAGCTCACCACCCTTAGCGAACCCCTAGCAAGAGCAAGATCACGGCACCGTTCTCATGCGCCTCGTCAAACAAATGCACAAATTGATTTAACCGTGATTTCTACTTGTATCGCGATCCGGGTGACCCGTAAAAATTTTCTGATTTACATTGCAA
>NZ_JBFUKO010000448.1:0-4551 GCF_056400805.1 Aminobacter sp. P4_H6_2 | reverse complement strand
CTATATGGTTATCGTTGGTAACCTGATTACAAATCATACCTGCTTATGCACCCAAAGGCAAAGCAGGCCGAACAGGAGAACAGTCATGAACATCGCTCTCATCGGCGCATCCGGCTTTGTCGGCACCACGGTACTCAAGGAAGCGGCCTCACGCGGCCACAAGGTCACCGCTATTGTCCGCAGCCCGGCGAAGGTCGCCCAGCTCGACGGCGTCACTGCCGTACAGGCTGACGCCAATGACATGGAGGCGCTGAAAGCTGCGATTTCGGGTAGCGATGTCGTCATCTCCGCCTTCAATGGCGGTTGGGGCGATCCCGACATCTATGCCAAGCATCTCGCCGGCTCGAAGGCCATCGTTGCCGCAGCCAAAGCCGCCGGCAAGCGCCTGATCGTGGTCGGCGGCGCCGGCAGCCTCGAAATCGACGGCAAGCAACTCGTCGACGGGCCGAACTTCCCCGACGCCTACAAGGACGGCGCACGCGCGGCACGCGACGCACTCGCGGCACTACGTACGGAAACCGGCCTGGAATGGTCGTTCATCTCGCCCGCCATCATGATGGCGCCCGGCGAACGCACCGCAAAATTCCGCATCGGCTCCGACCAACCGGTGTTCGATGCCAAGGGCGAAAGCCACATCTCGGTGCAAGACCTGGCTGTGGCCATTGTCGACGAGGCCGAAACGCCCAAGCACACCGGCAAGCGCTTCACTGTGGGCTACTGATCGGATTGCCGGGGCTCAGTGCTTTGTCTTGTGCTCCGGCAAGCCCTTGCGCTTGGTCTCGGCGAACTCCTCAAGCTGCTTTTCGGTCATCGACTCGAACATTTCCTTCGATGCGCCGAACAGTTCGCTCTTCTTGATCTCGCCGCGCTTGGCGGCAAGGGCCGCTCCGGCGGCCTTTTGCTGGGCTTTTGACATGGCAGGCATGGCTTCGCCTCCTGTTGTTGAACATGAGCCAAACGCACTCCACAGCGCAGGGTTCCACGCCCACCCTTCAAACCRCACTCAATTCTCTAACATGTTGTAATCATTGTATTTAGAGCGATTCCAAACTACGCAATTAACTTGACAACACCTATCATCTTTCTATTCTGACCCGATCCTTGCCCGCCCGGGTGGACGATGGCGAGGACTATGAGGTCATCACCATGTTCGCTCCTTCCACGTCGATTGCAGCTCTTGCAGCCGGGCTTTTCCTTGGCTTGAGCCTGGTTTCGCAAGCCGCCGAGACCCAAGACGCCTACACCATCACCATCAAGGATCACCATTTCAAGCCGCAGGCCCTGACCGTGCCGGCTGGCAAGGCATTCGACCTCGTCGTCGTCAACGACGATCCGACTGCCGAGGAGTTCGAAAGCAACGACTTCCATGTCGAAAAGGTCGTGGCGGGCGGCAAGCAGATCAAACTGCATGTCGGACCCTTGGCTGCGGGCAGCTATGGTTTCTTCGGCGATCGGCACAAGGAAACGGCTCTGGGCAACCTGTTTGCGGAGTGAGCCGATGCTTTCGACATTCGTCATCGTCTTTCGCGAAACGCTCGAAGCCGCGCTGATCGTTTCCATCGTGCTGGCATCGAGCAAGGGCATAAGCGGCCGCGCCGGCTGGGTTGCAGGCGGTGTCTGTGCCGGTCTGGCCGGGGCTGCCATCGTTGCCTTTTTCGCCAGTGGCCTGTCGGATCTGTTCGACGGCAACGGCACTGAGCTGTTCAACGCTGTAGTGCTGCTGATCGCCGTGGCGATGCTTGCCTGGCACCAGGTCTGGATGAGCACTCATGCCACGGAACTGGTCGGCGAAAGCCGCGCTGTCGGCAAGGCGGTGAAGGAAGGAGCAAAGCCACTGTCTGCCTTGGCAATCATCTGCGCAATCGCCGTGCTGCGCGAGGGATCTGAGACGGTGCTGTTCCTCTATGGCATCGCCATCGAAGGCAAACTCAGCGTGGCGACGATGCTGCAAGGCGGCGCGCTCGGCGTGATTGGCGCGGCACTGGTCGGCGGATTGTTTTATGCGGGGCTGTTGAGCGTACCACTCAAGCTRATATTCCGCATCACCGGCGTCATCATCATCATGCTCGCTGCCGGCCTTGCCGCGCAGGSTGCCGCATTCCTGGTCCAGGCAGGCTACCTGCCGGCATTGKGCTACGATATCTGGAACACGTCGGAAATCCTGCCGCAGACCAATCCTGTCGGCTTCCTGCTTCATATCCTCGTCGGATATGTCGCGCGGCCAGAAGGCATCCAGATAGCAGCCTATGTCGCAACGGTCGTGCTCATCGTGACGGCTTCGGCACTGGTACGTCGCTCGCAGGCTTCGGGTGGAATCAAGCCAGGCTAAGGCCGAATCCCTGCATGAGCCGTGCTGTGGCGAAATGCGGCTTGCCGGACGTGAAGATCGCAAGATCGCGTCCGAATGCCARTTTCTTTGAACGTTTTGCCGTTGCGTCGCCATTGAGCAGCGACACCGCGCGCCGCGCAATCGCCTCGGCCGGATCGATCCAGTCGACCGGCCAGGGAGCCGTCTTGCGCATGCGGTTGACCAGGAACGGATAGTGCGTGCAGGCAAGCACAACGATGTCGGTGCGGTGGCCGTCCTGTTCGATGAAGCAGGGTGCGATCTCGTCCTTGACCGCCTGCTCGTCGACGAAGCCGTCGCGCATATAGATCTCAGCCATCTGCGCCAGCCTGTCGCTGCCGACCAGCCTGACATGGCATTTAGTCGCCCATTGGGTGATCAGGTCGCGCGTGTATTGCCGCTTGACCGTGCCTGGCGTTGCCAGCACCGACACCAGGCCCGAACGGGTGCGCTCGGCTGCCGGCTTGATCGCCGGCACCGTGCCGACAAAGGGATGGCCAGGAAATGCCTGGCGCAGCGCGTCGATGACCAGCGTGGAAGCCGTATTGCAGGGAACGACCGAAATCTCAGGATCGAAACGCTCGAGCAGGCCCCCAAACAGATCGAGGATACGCGCCTTGAGCGCCGGCTCTTCCCACGCACCGTAGGGAAATGCCGCATCGTCGGCGACATAGACGAAACGGCGCTCCGGCATCAGCACGCGCGCCTCGCGCAGCACGGTCAGCCCGCCGATGCCTGAATCAAACATCAGGATCGGGCGATCAGTCATTGTCGAGCCCCCTGCCGCCGACTGGCGGCGTGTCGTCCTCATCGGCACCTGCGCTGCCGGAATGGGCGGCGTGGTCGACCTTGGCCTTGCGATCGGGATAGCCGGCGCCGCGCGGCTCCTTGGGCGAGAAATAGTCGAGCGAGGCAACCACGCCGCGCAGAACCTTGAGCTCGGGCGCGAAAAAGCCAGGCCGCGTCAGCACCGAACGCAGATTGTCGACCATCTTGGGTTTCTTGGCCGCCGGGCGGAAATAGCCGCGGGCGTCGAGGGCAGCTTCAAGATGATTGAGAAAGCCGTGCAACTGCTCTTTGGTCGCCGGCACCATTTCGGGACCGGCAAAATTGGTCTGCGTTTCGTCTTCCAGACCAGACTTCATCCATTCATAGGACATCAGCAGCACCGCTTGGGCGATGTTGAGCGAGGCAAAGGCCGGGTCTACCGGGAAGGTGACGATCTCGTCGGCGAGGCTCACTTCCTCATTATAGAGGCCGAAACGCTCGCGGCCGAACAGGATGCCGGTGCGCTGGCCCGATAGGGCGTGGCTTCGCAGCGTCCGCCCCGCCTCGACAGGGCCAGCGACACGCTTGAAGCCGTCGCGCTGGCGCGCTGTGGTGGCAAAGATGAAATTGAGATCGACAACGGCGGAGGCGAGATCGGGGAAGACGACAACGCCGTCGATGACATGGTCAGCACTGCTGGCGGCCGCCCTCGCCTTTTCGCTCGGCCAGCCATCGCGCGGATTGACCAGGCGCAATTCGCGGAGGCCGAAATTGGCCATGGCGCGCGCCACCATGCCGATATTCTCGCCGAGCTGAGGCTCGACAAGAACGATTACCGGTGCGGTAGGCCGTGCGGAGGATGAAATGTCTGACATTGCTGCGATTGAACCGAGAATTGCGCCTTTTGCGCGTCCCTGCCACATTCGGCGCTGAAAATGAAGTTCTGGTGAGCAAAAGCAGGGCGGCCGGCCAAGAATGGCAACCTGCCGCGAAAAGAAGTGTCGAAAACGCCCGGCACGCCGCGATTCATACATTGTCAGCAAAAGCACTGGGCGAGCAGTGGCAATCATTTGCGCGGCCCGATGCGCTTTGGTATAGGGGCCGCACTCCCAATCGTGAACCTCCGGGACCGGCTGGTTCCAGGCAAAAAGAGGCATTTTCTTATGGCGAAGATCAAGGTGGCCAACCCCGTCGTCGAGCTCGACGGCGATGAGATGACCCGCATCATCTGGCAGTTCATCAAGGACAAGTTGATCCACCCCTATCTCGACCTCAACATCGAATATTATGACCTCGGCATCGAGCACCGCGACGCCACCAACGACCAGGTGACGATCGACGCGGCCAACGCCATCAACAAGCACGGCGTCGGCGTGAAATGCGCCACCATCACGCCTGACGAGCAGCGCGTCGAAGAGTTCAAGCTCAAGAAGATG
>NZ_JBFUKO010000447.1:0-4554 GCF_056400805.1 Aminobacter sp. P4_H6_2 | reverse complement strand
CATTGACCTCAGCCGGTGTCGCACAGCCGGCTAAGCCATAAAGTAGGATGGTCGTGGCCGCGCGTACGCCAAATAAGCATGCCGACGACGATGCGGTCCAAATCTCATAATGCATGCTGTTCCACGCTGGTTGCAGACACAGAGATTCTCGTAGCGCGCGCAACGTTGAAACAGATCTTATCTGGCGTTGTAACTAGGAAGGTCCCATAATCGCAGGCGAGATCAGTGGTCAGGAACGAACCTCAAAGTGAGGAGTCGTGGCAAGATGTTTGCCGTGGGGAAGTAGAAAGTCCATAGATCAGGCTGAAAGCGGGGCAGGTGACCATGCATGGTGAAGTATGTCCACTCGCCGCCGGAATGGGAGAGCCGACTGACAGCATCGTGCGTTCCGGATTGACCAGCCAATGGGCGGGAACGAATGAAAGCATTGGATTGCGGCAATCGGCAACATCAATCCGCAAATCTGACGAACCTGTCGAGGTCCTATTGCCCGCTTCTCAGTTGATTATGCCACTTACATTCGACACCAGCCGATTGCCGGGCGAGCATCAATTCGAGGCGTGGCGCGCATATCAGTCATCGGTCATCGACGTTTCGCCGAACTTGTCGGCGAGGGACGGTTTCTGCTTTAGGCAGGACGTATGGGATCTTGGACCGCTGGCGTTTACGACCGCGCAAATGCCAGGGCCGCTTGTGCCGCGAACGTGGCGGCATCTGCGCAAGGATCCGCTGGACCATTGGTGCCTGGTGCTGCCCGAGAGCCACGCCGCGCGGATCGCCGGCAATCAACCAAAGCAACTCTATATCCGCTCACTGGCGCGGCCCTATGAAGGGAAGGCGGCCGACAGCAGCGTATCTACCATGTTCATACCGCGCGACCTTTTGCGTCCCATTTCGGGCGTGCTGGACAGCCATGGCGGAACCCTGCCGT
The DNA here is from genome assembly GCF_056400805.1 of Aminobacter sp. P4_H6_2. Classification (NCBI taxonomy): domain Bacteria; kingdom Pseudomonadati; phylum Pseudomonadota; class Alphaproteobacteria; order Hyphomicrobiales; family Phyllobacteriaceae; genus Aminobacter; species Aminobacter sp. P4_H6_2. The sequence goes on along the minus strand of NZ_JBFUKO010000447.1, from coordinate 3,623 downwards.
CGGCAGGGCTAGGGGGCCTTCTGTATGACTTTCTGATAGCTCTGGAGCGGCGTCTGCCGATGGTCGAGGCCAAGGACCTGCCGCAACTGATAGAGGGCATTCGCGCGCTTATCGTCGCCTGTATCGCGCCGACCTCTGATCGGCTTCGAGAGGCGAGCGAGCAGATAGCGACGACCGTACTTGAGCGCGTGCGCCAGACGATTCACCGGAATCTTCGCGCGCCCAATCTTGGCCCGACCATGCTTTGCAGCCAGCTCGGTATTTCGCGCTCCAAGCTCTACCGGTTGTTTGAACCCATGGGCGGCGTGGGACGCTATATCCTGAGGCAGCGGCTGATTGCGGCGCATGAAGCTCTGTCGGACCCATTGGAGAAGCGGAGTGTCGCGGCGCTGGCTGAAGAGCTTTGCTTTTCTGATGCAGCCAGCTTCAGCCGCGCCTTTCGCAAAGAGATGGGATACAGCCCGAGCGACGTCCGAACCGCGTCGCGCGGCGCCTACCCATCATTTTTCAGGCTGCCTTCGATATTTCAAGGGATGCAACTGGGCGATCTCGGCCAGGTCTTGTGTTACCTTCAGGTCTAGGGATTTGGTGACGGCAGGCAGAGCGGATGGCTTTACGCCGCCGCGACGTAGATCGCGATGACGTAGTAGAGCACGTAGAGGAGATAGGTCTGGCCGTTGCCAGTGTAGAGCCTGCGCATCGAGCCAGCCGCATTGATCGCAAGGCGCGACGAGCCGTTCCAGAACGCGTCCGCCACGGGCAGGATTACTGGGGTTAGGGCGCCTTGGTAGAAACGGTAGAACTGCGCGACGCCAAGCGGCGTGTCATGACTGCGGGCCCGCCGGTAGATCAGCCACGACAGTGTGAACAACAAGGCCGCAGCGGCTGTAGAGGCGACCAACACCGGCACAGGATTCCAGTAGCCATAGATGGTTTCCAGCGACATACCCTGCCAGACCAGCGTCGAGGCGAAATAGGGATCGATTGCTGAGGATACCGGTTCCATGAACAGTTTTGGCAGGAATGACAGCGCCAAGATCGCCAGGACCAATACGAATTGCGGCAAGAGCAACTGCGGCGGCGCCTCACGGACATTCTCTTGCGCCAGTTTGGAGGGTCCGAGGAAGATCGAATAGGCCAGGCGGAACATGTAGAGAAAGCCGATGAAGGTGGCGAGCACGCCGGCGGCCGCGAGCCCATACCAGCCCTTTTCGACCATGGCGCTGAGCAGCAGCCATTTGCCGCCGAAGCCGGCAAGCGGTGGCAGGCCCGACATCGAGATCAGCGCTATGACGACGGCTGCGAAGGTGAGGGGCATTTTCCGCGCCAGGCTGCCATTAGCTTCAAGCATCCTGTTGCCGGTCCGCAGGACGATGCCGGCGACGGCTAGGAAAAGGATGYCCTTGACCATCAAGTGGTTGGCAACGAGGTAGAGTGCCGTCACCCAGCCAAGGTGGCTCATCAGCGCGATTGCCGTGATGATGTAGCCAAGCTGGCTCATGCTGGAATAGGCGAGCAGGCGTTTCATGTCGTTCTGCTGCAAGGCCATGACCGCGCCTGCCACGGTGGTCAGCATACCGATCCAGCCCATGACATGGGCGAGTTCCAGGCCGGTCTCCGAGCGGATGGCGAGGTAAGTAACGATCAACAGTCCAAAGATCGCCACCTTGCTGACGACCGACGACAGCATGGCTGAGAGATCGTCGTCGGCCTCGGTATAGGCGCCGGGCAGCCAGACATGCGCGCCAATGGCGCCGGCCTTGATCAGGAAGCCAAGCGCTAGGAAGACGAAAGCAGCCTCGGCGACAGGGCCCGATGCGCTGCCGAAGGCCGCAAGTGCCGTGGTGCCATTGGCGGCGGTGGCAAGCGCGAAGCCAGCAAGAAGCGAAAATGCCGAGATGAGCGAAAACAACAAGAAGGGCAGGGCGTGGGGATGCGCGTTGCGCCCCTGGGCGATCAGGAAATACGACGACAGCGTGATCAGTTCCCAGCTGAAGAAGAATTCCAGGCTCGTTGAGGATCTCAGCAACGCGGTGATCGAAAGCAGCATGACCGCCATCAGTGGGAAATAGCCTGGGCGGGCATCACTGCGATAGAGAGCGGCCGAAGCGACAACCAGCCCACCCATCAGCAACAGCACCGCGAAAAGCCTGTTGAGGCCATGCAGGTCGCCGATCATCCCATTGCCGACGAGCAGCACCGCCAGAAGCATCAATGTGCATTTCACCCGACCTGGCAGCCAGTCGAGCGCGCAGAGCAGTCCACCGATGCACAGCGGCGCAAACAGCCATAGCGATGCTGCGCCGGCGATGGTCGCGGCGTAGTAACCGCTCGCTGCGAGTATGACAGCCGCGGCCGTGGCGGGTACCAGCGCGCGGACGGTGGGCCGCACCGGAGCCTGGTTGGGCACGGCGCGCGTCGCCTGCTTGAACCAGCTGAACATGTAGGCCGCTTCGAGCAATGACCCCGCCAGGATCAGGACGATCCAGCCATATTGCTGACCATTGGAAAGCTGCATCACCAGCTCCCATTTGGCCCAGAAGCCAGGGAAGGGCGGCAGGCCGGCGATGGCGACCAGAAGCAGGGCCATGACGAGCAGCACAAGCGGACGTCCTGCGATCGCGGACCAGCCTGGCACTTCCGCGCGTCCGACAGCGCCTGCGAGCCAAAACAGGCCTGCCTTGGCGAAAAGGTGATTGACGAACAGGCCACCGACAACGAGCGGCAGCGAGGCCTCGGCGCCGACCTTGTACAGCAGTGCGAGCGCCAGCATCAACAGCCCCATCTGCGCAATGGAGGAGTAGCCGAGCATTCGCTGAACGTTGGTCTGTTTCAATCCGATGAGGTTGGAAATCAGGAAGCTTATGCCGCCTGAAATCGCGATGATGCCGAGCTGGTTTTCGAACAGCGGCAAGAGCTTGAGCAGCGCGAAGAAGACGCCGGCCGAAACACTGCCCGATATCAGGGCGGCAATGCCGCTGGGGGCCGTTTCGTAAACGTCGAGGCCCCAACCGTTTGCCGGGAAGGGCTTGAGCTCGATGATCAGGCACGACAGCACCAGCAGCAGTGCGGTAACGCCGATCGGCCCGGCGATGAGGTCACGCCGCGCGATCATCTCGTCGATATTGAGCGTACTTGTGACGTGATAAAGCAACACCGAACCGAGCAGGAAAAATGTCGAGGCGAGCACCGTCACCATGATGTATTTGAAGCTCGCTGCGAGTGCGGCTGGTCCCCGGTCGAGGCCGAGCAACCCGTAAGTGGCGATCGAGACGATCTCGAGGAACACGAATAAATTGAACAGGTCGCGGGTCATCACCATGCCGTTGATGCCCATGACCAGGATCAGATAGAGCAGCAACGCTGCATAGCTGTCGCGCAGCCGTGACCACAGGTGCCAGGCGCCCAAAAGCGCCGCAACATTGACGCTGAAGGTGAAGATGCCTTCCCATAATCCGAAGCGCAGATTGATCGAGAATGGTGGTGTGCTGCCGGCAGTTAGCACCTCGATCGTTGGGTGGCCGTTGTGAAGCGCCCACAGGTTGGCACCGGAGATCGAGGCGATGCCGACAAGGGCGACTAAGAAGGCTATGGCCGGCAAAGGCTTGGCGATTTTGTAGAGC
>NZ_JBFUKO010000446.1:0-4563 GCF_056400805.1 Aminobacter sp. P4_H6_2 | reverse complement strand
GTCGACGAACTGCGGAAGAAAGGTCAGGAAAAACAGCGCCGTCTTGGGATTGAGGACCTCCACCACGATGCTGTCGCGCAAAGTGTTTGAAGCTCGACTTCCTGCTTCATTGGCGGTCTTGCTCCAGCCAAGGAACATGGTGAGGCCGAGCCATACCAGATAGGCCGCGCCGGCAAGCCTGATGGCCGCATAGGCCATCGGCGCTTGCTCCATCAGCGAGGCGAGGCCGATGGCGGCAGCGATGATGTGGGCATAGCAGCCAATATGAACGCCAAGCGCGGCCATCAATCCGGCCCTGCGGCCAAGGGCGGCGGTCTGGGCGGTCATGTACAATATCGCCGGCCCAGGCATGCATGCGAATGCAAGCGTTGCGACAGCGAACGGAATCCACAACTCCAACGACGTCATCAAGGTTCCTCCCAGACGATCCAGACGGGGGGAGGAATAGGCTCGGCTCACGGCAGAAGACATACGGCAGATGCCGTATTTGGATCGCGCTCGGTTTTGGCTAATCTATTATTGGTTAAGCAGATATTTACACGGGATTGCGGCTGCGGACGCGGCGCGCCGGTGTCATGTCGTGGGCATTCCCAAGCGCACCGCATAGGCGGTCAGTTCGGCGGCACTATGGAGATTGAGCTTGCCCATCAGGTTTTCGCGATGCTTGCGCGCCGTCGCCGGGCTGATGCCCAACCGCTCCGCGATTTCACGGGCAGTCAGTCCTTGCGCCACCAGCATCAGGATTTCTCGCTCCCGCCGGGTCAGCGGGACCGGCGAGAGGATTTCCTGCGCTGCCGATGGCCTGCTGTTTCGGGTCGGCTCGCTGATCGCAAAGCGAACGGTTTGCGCCAGGTAGGTCTCCCCCTTCCTGACTGCTTCGATGGCCGCACCGAGTTCCTCGGGATTGCCGTCCTTGGTCAGGTAAGCACTGGCGCCGGCCAAAAGGGCAGCGCGTACCGTTCTCGGTTCGATATTCGCTGTCAGGACCAGAATTTTCATGCGAGGCGCCAGTGCCTTTATGTCGGCAATGAACTGGAGCCCAGCAACGCCCGGCATGCCGAGATCGAGGATCAAAAGGTTGGCGCGCATGTTTCTTATGAGCTCCAGCAGAGCTTCGCCGTCGGCTGCTTCTGCCACGACCGACATGTTCTCCATCGTCGAGATCAGTAGCTTCAACCCCTCGCGCACAATGGCGTGGTCGTCGGCGATGATGATGGTGAGGGGGCGGTTCATCTGATCACCATTCATGAGGCAGCGGTGCACGTTCCATGATTGCCAACGTATGGGAAACAAATTTCCTTTAGATCAACACTCCTTGGGAAGGACGCTGGATGATCTTTGTCTGGCATTTGGAGGGGCCGATGCAGGAAGACAAGATTCGACAGGCTCTCGTCGAGCTTCTGTATCGCAACTCCTATGGCGTCGTCATCTCCAACGTCGTCATTTCTCTCGCGGCCGTATATGTCTTGAGCAGCGGCATTTCCACGACTTGGCTGGCCGGCTGGCTCGGTGCGCTTTATCTGCTGACGGCCATTCGCGTGGTCGCGTCCCGCCGCTTTTTCAGCCGCACGCGCGATTCGGCATCTATCTTGCGGTGGGCATGGCTCGCAGCTGGATTTTCCTCAGTCTCGGGCCTGCTGTGGGGCATATTCGGTTGGGTAGGTTTCCTTCCTGAAGAGCCTCTGTTGCTTTCTTTCACGGTCGTCGTGCTGACCGGCCTCGTCTGCGGCACGGTGCCGTCGCTTTCGGCTTTTCCGCCCGCACTGGTCGGTTCGATCCTCGCCACGGTTTTGCCTGTCGCCGCGCGCGTCATGACAACCGGAAGCAGCATTTCCGCCGGATTCCTGTTCCTGCTCGTGTCCCTTGTGGTCATCAATTTCTACTATGGCCGCGTCGCCTACCGCATGCTGYGCGAGACCATTGGCTTGCGCTTGGAAAATGAAAGGCTCGTCGAGCACCTGCAAGAAGAGCGTGACCGTGCGCAGGCCGCGGATCGCGCCAAGACACGTTTTCTGGCGGCAGCCAGCCATGATCTGCGCCAGCCGATCCATGCCCTGAGCCTGCTAGTTTCGACCGTCGCAGTGCTCGGGCAGCGCGGCGACGTACCGTCCAGCCAGGCTCTCGACCTGGCAGGCAGGGCGAAATCCATCATTGGCGACCTGAGCGGGCTCCTGAACGCGTTGCTCGATATCTCCAAGCTCGACGCCGGTATTGTCACCGTTTCAAAAGAAGCGGTGGAGTTGCGCGAGCTTTTCAGCAATTTCCGGGACGAATTTGCTGCGGAGGCGAAACAGCGTGGTCTTCAATGGCGGGCGATCGACAGCGACCTGTCCGTCGAAAGTGACCCGATGATGCTCAAGCGAATCCTCAACAACCTGCTATCGAACGCTTTTCGCTATACCAAGGAGGGTGGAGTTCTGCTGGGTTGCCGCCGGCGCGGCGATTTGGTGGAAATCCAGGTCCTGGACACCGGCCCTGGTATTCCTATTGATCAGCAGGTTACGGTTTTCGAGGAGTTCGTGCAGCTGCAAAACCCTGGGCGGGATCGTACCCAGGGCCTTGGGCTAGGTCTCGCTATTGTTCGCCGCACCGCCGAGTTGCTTAAACACCCGCTGAAGCTGACGTCCGCGCTCGGGCGCGGTTCGATGTTTTCTGTTGCGGTTCCTCGAGCCGTAACGACGTCTCTTCTGTCCCGCGCAGAGATACCCACCAACGCTATGGCCGCAGGCGTCATGGTGGTGGAAGACGAAGGAGACGTTCTCGATGCCATGGTGCAGTTGCTTAAACTGGATGGTCATCGTGTCTACGCAGGCAGATCTGCCAAAGAGGTGCAAAAAATCCATCTACAGGCCAGCAGGCACGGCAACGCGCCGGTCGATCTGATCATCTCCGACTACCGCCTGGCCCATGGCGCCACCGGCCTGGACGCAATACAGGTTCTTTGCGCCTATATTGGTCGCGTCGTTCCAGCCCTCATTGTCACTGGCGACACTTCGCCATCGCGGTTGCAAGAGGTGAGCGCCAGCGGGAACCGGATTCTTCACAAACCGATCACCGGTGAGGAGCTTCGTGAAGCGATTGCCGCCGCCTTGGATTGAGGACGAAACGAGGCAAGCCGGCTTCCAGCTCGTCTGCGAAGGCGTTATTTCTCCAGGTATTCGGCTACATCACGGAAAACATTGACGAACATTTGTTCCGTCAAGACACCGGTGTTGGTGTTGTAGCGCGAGCAATGGTAGCTCGAAAACACCGCGAGATTGCCGACATCGTGACGGGCACCATGCTTGAAAGGTACGGCAGCTACTCGTGCGCCGAGTGCACGTACCGTCGACTGATGGCCGATCGAGCCGAGCGTCAGGATCGCTTTCAGGTTGGGAAAGCGCGCAATCGTCGGCACCAGGAAGGTGCGGCAGGTGTTGATCTCGGCGCCCACCGGCTTGTTGTCAGGCGGCACGCAGCGCACGGCGTTGGTGATGGCCGTGCCGATCAATTCCAGGCTGTCGTCCGGCCGCGCTTCGAACTCGCCGCGCGCCATGCCGAAACGCTTGAGCGTTGAGTAGAGCAACTCGCCGGCATAGTCGCCGGTGAAGGGGCGGCCGGTGCGGTTTGCTCCGCGAACGCCCGGCGCCAGCCCGACGATCAGGAAACGCACGGCGTCTTCGCCCTCCGGTGGCAGGAAGGAACGTACGGGCGCGTTGTACCAGCCCGGCTCGCGCTGCCGCCAGCTGGCGATGAAATCATGCAGGCGAGGGCAGAGCGGGCAATCCCGGTCGGGATCGACCGGGAGCGCAGACCGGGGACTGTGCATCAAATGTCTTCTGGCGTCGGTTCGACCGGGTCGACCTTGCGGACCGGTCGCTCGGAGGGCTCGCGACCGATCTCGGCTTTGAGTGTCACAAGATCGATGAAATGGTCGGCCTGGCGGCGCAGATCGTCTGAAATCATTGGCGGTTGCGAGGCCATGGTCGAGATCACCGAGACCTTGCGGCCACGGCGCTGCAACGCTTCGACGAGCGTGCGGAAATCGCCGTCGCCCGAGAAGATGACATAGTGGTCGACGACATCGGCGAGTTCGAGGGCATCGACAGTCAGCTCGATGTCCATGTTGCCCTTGATCTTGCGCCGGCCGGTGGCGTCAGTGAACTCCTTGGCCGGCTTGGTGACGACCTTGAAGCCGTTATAGTCGAGCCAGTCGATCAGCGGGCGGATCGAGGAGTATTCCTGATCCTCGACGAGCGCCGTGTAGTAATAGGCGCGCAGCAGATAGCCGCGCTTCTGGAAGCTGGAAAGCAATTTGCGGTAGTCGATGTCGAAGCCGAGAGCGCGGGACGTCGCGTAGAGATTGGCGCCGTCGATAAAAAGTGCGATTTTCTCGCGAGGATCAAACATAGGAAAATATCCTTGTTGAAATAGGCTGTCGCCAAATACGCTGAACCGAGCGCCCGTTCCCCCCAAATCAATGTCTTGCCCCAATGTGGGAAATATCGCCCGCTGCGAGTCATTCCAAGAGGGGGAGAGTAGCGGGGCAGTAAATAAATCATGGGTGGATGGATGCCAGGATTT
>NZ_JBFUKO010000445.1:0-4568 GCF_056400805.1 Aminobacter sp. P4_H6_2 | reverse complement strand
GACAACCGCTTGGCGGCCGCCTTTGTCAGCACCGCGTCGGTGGCGATCACCGCAATCGTCGTATTGGCGACGGCACTGTTTGCTTCCTCGTATTTCTTGAATACGCGGGCAGCATCGTCAGGCAGTGGCGAGGGGTAGCCGAGGCCGCCAAACTCGCCATCAAGTTCGAACGGTGCCGCCCAGAAATGCCTGGAACGCCCGACAGTCACCGAACCTGTGGCGTTGACCCCGACGAGTGCGCCCACCGTCACGCCATTTGGCAAAACCGTCGAAGCCGAACCGAGGCCGCCCTTGAGCCCAGCCGTCAGCGCGCCAGTGCCTGCGCCTGCCGAACCAAGGGCGAAATCGCGTCTGGCAGCTTGTACGGCGTCATAGCCAAGCTCGCGATAGGGCGGATAGCGGCCCCAGTCCTTGTCGCCGCCGTTCAGCATGTCGAACAGGATCGCCGCTGGCACGATCGGGATGATCTGGTCGCGCACGGCAAAGCCGATGCCCTTTTCGCGCAACGCTGCCTGCACACCCGATGCCGCATCGAGGCCGAAGGCCGAGCCGCCCGAAAGCACCACCGCATTGACGGTTTCGACCGTGTTGTGCGCTTCAAGCAGGTCGGTCTCGCGCGTTCCCGGCGCGCCGCCCAGCACCTGCACCGCAGCGGTAGCGGGCGTGTCGCAGACAATCACCGTCACACCCGACTTTACCTTTTCATCGATGGCATTGCCGACTCGCAAGCCGGCAACGTCGGTGATCAGGTTGAGCGGTCCGGCTTTAAGCATCATCATTGCGTCTCAAAAGGCACGTAGTTCGATCCGTCGAAGCGGAACAGGCGGTAGGGGTTTTCGCTGAGGTCGCCCTTGGCGTCGAAGCGGATCTTGCCGATCGCCGTGTCGAACTCTTGCTTCGCGAGCACGTCAGCGACAGGCTTTCCGCTCGACGCGGCAAGTTCTGCCGCGGCGCGGGCGATCTCCACCGCCGCATAGGCGGGCAGGGTGTACCCCTCAGGTATCCATTTTTGCGCTTCGAAGGCGGCTAGCACGTCCGCCTTGGCGAGATCGGACCATTCGGGCGGAGCGACCATCAGCGTGCCCTCGGCTGGCGGCACTGTCCGGTCGGCCACGCGAAGCGTTTCGCCCCCGGCAAACACCATGCCGTCACCAAGCGTGGCCGCATCACGGGCCATGACGGCGATGTCTTCGCCGTCGCCGCCGACAAATACATGCGTGGCACCCGCTTTGCGCAGGCGGGCAATAAGCGCCACCTGATTGTCGAGTTGCGGCCTGTAGGTGTCGACGAACACAGGTTTCAATCCCGCCTGCTGGACGCTTGCCCGAAAGCTTTCAGCCAGCTCGCGGCCATAAATGGTACCGTCGTCGACGATGGCGAACAGTTCGTCGTTCCATAGCCGTGTCAGCAGGGACRCCGCCGCTTCGCGCTCATTGTCGCCGCGCGGCCCGAGCCGGAACACCTGCCAGCCGGTTTTGTCACGCTGATCCGTCAGGCTGTCAGTGCGCACGCCGACCGTGATGACCGGGATATTCGCGTCCTTGAGCACGGGCAGGGCGGCTTCGATCGCTTCGGTGCAGAGAAAGCCCGTGGCAACCGCCACCTTGGCGGCGACGAAGCTTTGCGCTGCTTTCGCTCCGCCTTCGGCGGTGCAGTGGTCATCGGCGATCTCGAGTGACACCCCGCTGCGTTGAGCCGCCAGCGCCGCACCTGCCTTGACCTGTTCGCCGAGCATCGCCGAGGGGCCCGACAAAGGTGCGGCCACGCCGATCCGCAACGGCTCGGCATGGGCGGCCAGCGCCAGAAGCGATGCGGCCAGTGCGGTGGTGATTGCAGTTGCGGATCGCATTCGGTCCGAAAAACCTCCACGCGCCGGAATTAAACGCGATGTCACTGCCCTACTGCCTGGCCAGTACAAGCGCAATGTGCTTGTGGCCCACTTGCCCAGGCTCACGCTTGCTTGTGACCTGATCTATACGGCCATATATAGCGCAGATGGTTCATTGCAGGAAAATCCGGTGCTGAAGAAGTTTGAAGTCGGGCCGCAGGCCTATCGCGACGCGATGAGCCATTTTGCTGGCGCCGTACATCTGGTCACCACCGACGGCGTTGCCGGCAGGCGTGGTGCCACCGTGATCGCCGCCTGCTCTGTGTCCGACAGCCCGCCAATGGTGCTTGTCTGCGTCAATCGCGAGAACCCCAAGAACGACGCCTTCATCGAAAACGGCAACTTTGCCCTCAACACGCTTGCTGCCCGCCATGAGCCGCTGGCCGTCGCCTTTTCCGGCGTCACCGGCCTGCCGCCCGAAAAGCGATTCGCGCTTGGCGAGTGGGAGGTCCTGTCGTCAGGCGCACCAGCACTCATCGGGGCGGTCGCGGTATTCGATTGCGAATTGGTCGATACCAAGGAGTTGGCCACCCATCGTGTCATGTTTGGCAAGGTGACAGGCCTGCGCATCGGCGATAACCTTCGCCCGCTGATCTATCACGGACGCAGCTACCACGTGCTGTAGGCCGCCTTTTTTCGGAAACGCCATGACCGACCGTACGCCTCGTCCCATCCCCCAAACGATCGACGAGACGCTCGATCTGTTGACCGGTGCGGATTATGTCGCCGACCGGGCGTTGGCGACGGTGCTGTTCCTTTCATTGCGCATGAATCGGCCGCTCTTCCTCGAAGGCGAGGCAGGCGTCGGCAAGACCGAAATCGCCAAGGTGCTGGCAAGCGCGCTCGGCCGCCGGCTGATCCGCCTGCAATGCTACGAGGGCCTCGACGTCTCGTCCGCCGTCTACGAGTGGAACTATGCGGCGCAGATGATCGAAATCCGCATGGAAGAGGCTGTCGGCAAGGTCGATCGCTCCGATATGGAAAAGAACGTCTTTTCCGAAAAATACCTGATCCGCCGTCCCGTGCTCGACGCGCTGACCGGCAAGGCCGGTGCCGCACCTGTGTTCCTGATCGACGAGCTCGACCGCACCGACGAGGCATTCGAGGCCTTCCTGCTCGAAATCCTCTCCGACTATCAGGTGACGGTGCCCGAACTCGGCACGATCAAGGCGGAGGAGCCGCCGATCGTCATCATCACCACCAACCGCACCCGCGAGATCCACGACGCGCTCAGGCGCCGCTGCCTCTATCATTGGGTCGACTATCCCAATGCCGAGCGCGAGCTGGAGATCGTCCGCCGCAAGGTGCCGCAAGCCAACCAGCGGCTTTCCCACGAGGTCGTCAGTTTCATCCAGAGGCTGCGCGAGATCGAGCTGTTCAAGGTGCCCGGCGTCGCCGAAACCATCGACTGGGCTTCAGCACTTACCGAACTCGACAAGGTCGCGCTCGATCCCGAGACGATTTCGGACACGATTGGCGTGCTGCTCAAATACCAGGACGACATTGCGCGCATCGAACAAGGCGAAGGCCGCCGCATCCTCAACGAGGTGAAGGCGGAACTTTCGGCAGCGGAGTAGCAAATGGACGCGCTCCGATCCGATCCACGATCTGCAGCGCCTGACGGGCGCATTGGCGACAACATCGTCTATTTCGCCCGCGCTTTGCGCAAGGCCGGCATGCGCGTCGGCCCGGCCTCGGTCAAGGATGCCATCGAGGCGGTTCTTGCCGCAGGCATAGGCTCGCGCGACGATTTCTACTGGACGCTGCATGCCGTGCTGGTCAGYCGCCACGAGGATCACGCCACCTTCGACGAGGCGTTTCGGCTGTTTTGGAAATCGCGCGAGCTGATCGAAAAGCTGCTGGCAATGTTTTCGCCAGTCGCACCTGATCACCGCGAGAAGCAGAAGCCGCGTGCTGCCGAAAACCGCGTCAGCCAGGCGATGTTCGAGGGCCATCAGAAGAACCAGCCGCCGCGCGAGATCCCCGATGTCGAGGTCGATGCCCGCTTCACCGTGTCGGGCAACGAGATGCTGCGCGCCAAGGATTTTGCCCAGATGACGGCACGCGAGGTGTCAGAAGCGCGGCGTGAGATTGCGGCGTTGCGGTTGCCGTTCGACACCGTACGCACGCGCCGCTTCAAGCCCGACCCRCATGGCGGCAGGATCGATCCGCGCGCCATGATGCGCGCCGCAGCCCGCACCGGCGGCCAGCTGATCCTGCCAAAATTTCGCTCGACCCGAGAGGTCCATCCGCCTCTGGTCGTGCTCGCCGACATTTCCGGCTCGATGAGCCAGTACACACGCATCTTCCTGCATTTCCTGCACGCGCTGACCGAAAAACGGCGCCGCGTGCATACCTTCGTCTTCGGCACGCGGCTGACCAACCTGACCCGCCAGATGCGCCATCGCGATCCCGATGCGGCGCTGGCCGACTGTTCGTCCGCGGTCAAGGATTGGTCCGGCGGCACGCGTATCGGCGACACGCTGGGTGAGTTCAACCGGCTGTGGTCGCGCCGGGTTTTGGGGCAGGGCGCCGTGGTGCTGCTCATCACCGACGGGCTCGAGCGCGATGATGTCGCTGGCCTGAGCGAAGAGATGGAGCGGCTCAAGAAGTCTTGCCGCAGGCTGATCTGGCTCAACCCGCTTTTGCGTTTCGACGGTTTCGAGGCCCGGGCCCGGGG
>NZ_JBFUKO010000444.1:0-4572 GCF_056400805.1 Aminobacter sp. P4_H6_2 | reverse complement strand
GCTGATCTCCCCCCTTGAGGGGGAGATGTCCGGCAGGACAGAGGGGGGCGACATAAGGCATAATCTTATCCGATCATCCCCTCGCCATCCGGGCTTCGCGGCCACCGCGGCGGCGACCACCATTGCCGTCTCCGGGTGCGTTGACGGCAACCGGAGCCGCTACAGCGTGCCCTCCTTCGGAAGGCTTGTAGTCCTTGTAGGTCTTTATCCAGTTGGTGCAGTTGGGGTCGGTGCCGTTGAGCACGTTGGCGGCGCGGACAGCTTCCATTTCCTGCGGGCGCACGGGATTCATGATCGCGCTCGTCATGCCAGCACCGATGACCATCGGAATGAAACCGGCATTGATGCCGTGGCGGTGCGGCAGGCCAAAGGAGATGTTGGACAGGCCGCAGGTGGTGTTGACCTTGAGTTCCTCGCGCAAGCGGCGCAGCAGCGCAAAGACCTGGCGGCCGGCGTCGCCGAGTGCGCCGATCGGCATCACCAGCGGGTCGACGACGACGTCATGGGCGGGAATGCCGAAATCGGCGCAGCGCTCGACGATCTTCTTGGCGACCGCGAAGCGGACGTCGGGATCCATCGAAATGCCGGTCTCGTCATTGGAGATGGCAACCACAGGCACGTTGTACTTCTTGATCAGTGGCAGGATGGCTTCAAGCTTCTCTTCCTCGCCGGTCACCGAGTTGACGAGCGGGCGGCCCTTGGCAACCTTCAACGCGGCCTCGATCGCCGCTGACACCGAGCTGTCGATGGCGAGCGGCAGATCGACCAGGTTCTGGACGATCTCGAGCGTCTGCACCAGCAGGCCCGGTTCGGTCTCGTTCGGGTTGACCGAGGTGACGCCGGCATTGATGTCGAGCATTGTGGCGCCGCAGGCAGCCTGCTCCAGCGCGTCGCGGATGACCGTCTCGAAATTGCCGGCGATCATCTCGGCGGCCAGCTTCTTGCGGCCGGTCGGATTGATGCGCTCGCCGATGACGCAGAAGGGCTGGTCGAAACCGATGACGATTTCGCGGGTCGCCGAGGCGACGATGGTGCGGGTCATGAATCCTCCGTAGGATATAAAGATTTCTTTATATCGTTGTTTGGTTTCGTTCAAGCGCGGCGATCGCGCCTGCCTGTCAGTGCGCGGTCTTCACCATGTCGACCTGCGATTCGGTGACGTCATCGTGCAGGATGTGCTCAAGCCGCTCGGCGACACGCTGGTCGTCGGCGCGGRCCTCGCGCTTCCATGGGCGACGGCCTTTCAGAACGCCCGATTCATCGACGATTTCGGCAACATATTCCTCCTGCCGGTAGGCCATGACGTGAACGCCCGACACGCCGGCGATCTCCTTGACCTCGTTGATGATGTCGATGCAGAGCTGCTTGCCTTCCTTCTTCTGGTCCTGGGCGCCTTCCAAGCGCTTGATGATTGCATCAGGGATGTGGATGCCCGGCACGTTGGCGCGGATCCATTTGGCGGTCTTGGCCGAAGCCAGCGGGCCGACGCCAACCAGGATGAAGCATTTTTCGTCGTAGCCGAGATCGCGCACCTGGTTCATGAAGGTGCGGAACATCGGCACATCGAAGCAGTACTGGCTCTGCACGAACTGGGCGCCGGCAGCAATCTTCTTGCCCATATGAACAGGCCTGAAATCATAAGGCGGGGCGAAGGGGTTGACCGCGGCACCAAGGAAAAGCTGCGGCGGCGTGGTCAGCTTGCGGCCAGACAGGAATTTACCGTTGTCGCGCATGATGCGAACGGTTTCGAGCAGCGACATCGAATCGAGATCGAACACCGGCTTCGCGCCGGGCTGGTCGCCTGCCTGCACACCGTCGCCTGTGAGGCACAGGATGTTGGCGACACCCATTGCGGCGGCACCGAGAACGTCGCCCTGGATGGCGATGCGGTTCTTGTCGCGGCAGGCGATCTGCATGATCGGCGCGTAACCCATGCGGGTGAGCAGGGCACAGATGCCGACGGACGACATGTGGCAGTTGGCGCCCGATGCATCGACCGCATTGATGCCGTCGACCCAGCCATCGAAGATCTTGGCGCGATTGTAGACGTCTTCGGGATCGGCGCTGTCGGGCGGGTTAAGTTCGGTGGTGACAGCGAATTCGCCTCGGCGCAGCACGCGCTCGAGGCGGCCGCGCGACGAATGGCCCGGCAGCCGATCAAGCGGCAGGTCGATGCCATCAGGGTGTTCGTCTGGCTGGCGCGGGCGCGGCGGGGTCATGCGACTTCTTTCGTGGCAACTTCGCGCGTGGTCGCAGCTTGGGCCGTCACCCTGAGCCAGGCCGAGGTTTCGCGCAGCGACTGATCGACCGGCTTCTGGACGTTGAGGATGGCGTCGCCCTTGACCATGTTGCGCGAGCCTTCCCAGGCCTTGACCCAGACGCAGGGCATATCCGGCTCGACCTCGCAATTGCCGTTGGCGCGTACTCCGCCGCAAGGGCCGTTGCGCAGCTGTTTGGGGCAGTTCATCGGGCAGGACATGCCGGTGGAAGACAGCACGCACTGGCCGCACATGCGACAGTCGAACATCAGGCCCTTGACGCGTTTTTCGACAAATTTGATCGGGGCTTCGACGCGGCCATAGCCGATCTTCTTCCACAGCGGGTGCAGCATCAGGAAGGCGTCGGCGAACCTGCTGTAGAACCATTCGAGCAGGCCCGAATGACGTATCGACCACAGCCGCACGGTGTAGCTGCGCTGGACACGGCGCTGCGGCGACACGTCGGCTGGCTTGTAGTCGCTTTTGGGCGCGGCCTTCTTGACCAAAGTCGCCTGGGTTACTGTCGGCTGGGTATCAACCATCTTCCTTGCCGCCTGCCTTGACGAGAGCGACCAGCCGCTCGCGTGTGAAGTTCGCATCGATCTCGGCCATAGCCTTGTCGGCTTCGGCTTCAAGGTCGTCGCTGACCGGAACCGGTAGGGCTTTGCGCCACTCCGCCAGATAGGCGTCGGTGTCGCCGGCACCAGTACGCATGGCGCACATGTCGATCGCTTCAGTGAAACGCAGCGGCAATTCGCGCTTGGCGTTCTGCCGGCCCTTCTTGACGATGACCTGTGCAGGGATGTCGCGCCAGTAGACGATGATCAGGTCGGCCATTTCGGTCTCGCTTTCAGTCACGTTGAGCTTTGCCGCAACCATGCGGATGCTGCTTGTTATGGGACGACGCGCGCGCATTCAAAAGCGACGCGATGCGATGTCGCAAAAGATAGCGGTGGGATGTTGGTGTCAGCGTCTACCAGACGCCGCGACGGATGCCTGTCCAGAGGTACTGCCAGACGGTTGGATGGTACCACTGCCGGGAGGGCAGGCCGGTGTCGACCGGCGTCAGTCGGTCGGCGAGTGCGTCTTCGACGGCCCGGGCGCAAATGTCGCGCGAGAAGGCTGCCTGGCGCATGGCATAGCTGGCGATGGTGTCGCCTTTGCCGGGTTTTCCCCTGGACTGATACAGCACCGCGCCGGTGTCGACGCCCGCATCGACCAAATGCACGGTCGAGCCGAAATTATCCCGGTCGCCTGTCGCAAGCGCCCAGTACCCGCCGTTCATGCCGCGATATTTCGGATTGATTCCGGAATGATAGTTGATGACCGGGCAGGGGATGGCGGCGAGCGTTTTGGCCGACAAAAGACGGCAACTGGCGAGGAACACCACAGTGGGCTCAAGTCTGCGGACAGTTTCCACGAGTTCGGGGCCATTGGCGGAAGAAACCGAAATGATCTCCTGGCCACTACGCGGTTTGGTAGAGAGGTTCTCCTCCGCAATCAGGCGTTTGATGCCACGGTTCAGGAACCGTTTTGTGATGCGGATGAAAACCATCGTGCCCAATTGGCCGGCGACGGAGACCCAGCCAAGCTTCTCGGCGCGGCGCGTCAGAAGCTCGCGTTTGGAATAAGGCGTTTCGAGAACGACTGATATCGGCCCGAAGCGGTCGGTCAGGCTGTTGATGATGGCCCAGATATGTTCGCCGCCTTCGGTGACGAAGACGATCGGCCTGCGGTTCATTTAGCCTACCCCAGCCAAGCGAGGAAAGCGTGCGTGGCAAAGCCCGCACCGCCGACCACCAAACCGACGACAGCAAGGGAGGCCACGCCGACGACGCTGCCCACAGCAAAAAGGATGCCGTCGCGTTCAGACAACGCCAAACCCAGCAGGGCCGTTGCAAAGGCCGGCAGCCAGTTGCCGAACGGGATCGGCAGTGTGATCGAGACGGACAAGATGAGCGCGATGATGCCGATCACGCGGTCACCGCGTTTGCGCCAGAACGGCCAGTAGCGCGGCCGTACTACCTCTTCGAGGCGGATGAGGCGGGGGATGACCCAGTCGGTGAGGGAGCGGAACTGCTCGGCCGACAGCGAGCGCTGCGTGATGAAACCCGGCAGCCAAGCGCGATTGCTGCCGAAGGCCATTTGTGCCGCCACGATCAAGAGCGGCAGGCCAAGCACGGCCGAGGCACCTGGCGGCAGCGGCAACATGTTGAAAGCGGCAAACAGGACCAGCAGCGGCGCAAAGCTGCGCTTGCCAAGCGTATCGCGGATGTCGCCGATCGATATGCTGCCTTTGGCGTCGCGGGCGATC
>NZ_JBFUKO010000443.1:0-4573 GCF_056400805.1 Aminobacter sp. P4_H6_2 | reverse complement strand
ATCACCGGCTGGTCGGCAACGAGATGCACGCCGACCCCGATCGGTAGGTCGCCCGTCACCTCGTCCATCACCTTCGCCAACTCAGCGCCGAAATCCAGAAGGTTGGCGTTGGGCTTCATGCCGATGGCAAGTGCGATCGCCGGCTCGCCATTGACGCGAAACAGCGACGTCGGCGGATCGACATAGCCGCGGCTGATTGTGGCCACGTCGCTCAAGCGGAAAAAGCGGTCGTTGACCCTGAGGTTGATCGCCCTCAGGCTCTCCTCCGAGGTGAACTGGCCGCTGACACGCACCGCGATGCGCTCTGGCCCGGCCTGGATCACGCCAGACGGCGACACCGCGTTCTGCGCCTGCAGGCTTTCGATGACGGCCTGCTGGTCGAGGCCCAGCGCCGCGATCTGCCTGGTGGAGAATTCGAGGTAGATGACCTCGTCCTGTGCCCCGACAAGTTCGACCTTGCCGGCATTGGGGATGCTGAGGACGCGCGTGCGCACCGTCTCGACATAGTCGCGCAGCTGACGCATCGTCAGCCCGTCGGCGGTGAAGGCATAGATGTTGCCGAACACGTCGCCGAAACGGTCGTTGAAGAACGGCCCCTGCACCCCTTGCGGGAACWGCGACCTGATATCGTTGACCATGTTGCGCACTTCCACCCAGGTGGGGGTCACATCGCGCGCCTTGGTGGTCGGCTTGAGATTGACGAAGATGAGCGTCTGGCCCGCCGTGGTCACGCTACGGGTGTAGTCGAGGCTTTCAAGCTCCTCGAGTTTCTTTTCGATCCGGTCGGTCACCTGTTGGGTGGTTTCTTCGACCGAGGCGCCGGGCCAGTTGGCCTGGACAAGCATCGTCTTGATGGTGAAGCTGGGGTCTTCCTCGCGCCCCAGATGCAGATAGGCGAAAACGCCCGCGATCGTGAAGATCAGCATGAAGTACCAGACCAGGGATCGGTGGTTCAGCGCCCAGTCGGAAAGATTGAAACCCTTCA
Source organism: Aminobacter sp. P4_H6_2 (assembly GCF_056400805.1). Taxonomy (NCBI): domain Bacteria; kingdom Pseudomonadati; phylum Pseudomonadota; class Alphaproteobacteria; order Hyphomicrobiales; family Phyllobacteriaceae; genus Aminobacter; species Aminobacter sp. P4_H6_2. Next base: position 3,588 of record NZ_JBFUKO010000443.1, on the reverse strand, counting down.
CGCTATGCCCCTTCCGGAATTCTGACTTTCTGGCCTTCTGCAAGGCTGTTCACGCCTGCCGTCACGACCCGGGTCCCTGGCTCGATGCCGTTCAGCGTGAAGCTGACGCCATCCCTTGTCCGCACTTCCACATCATGCAGGCTGACCGTCGACGCCGTGGGATCGACCACCCAGACAAAGTGCTTCCCGTCTTTTTCAAGCAGCGCCGAGAGCGGCAGGTCGATCGTCTCGTCCGCCCGGGACACTCTTGTTGCCGTCACCGTCGAGCCGAGCCGGAATGCCGTTGGTGGGTCGGCGAGCGCCAGCCGTACCCGTCGCGTCCGCGTCGCGGCGTCGGCCTGCGGCGCGATTTCGCGGATGTGGGCTGTCGTGCGCAGCGAAGACAGCGTCTGCAAGGCCACCTCGAACTCGTCGCCAGTGTTGAGCCTGCCGACAAGCTGGTCGGGGATGTCGACGACAGCTTCGCGCGCATCCGAGCGCGCCACGGTCACCACCATCTGTCCCGGCGAAACCGTCTGGCCAACCTCGGCGCCCGTTTCCGTCACGATACCGTCGAAGTCCGAAAAAAGCCTGGCATAGCCGAGTTGTTCGTCTGTCTTGGCAAGGGCCGCACGTGCGCGCTCGACATTGGCCGAGGCGGAATCGAGCGCCTGCTTGGCGGAATCGTAAACGGCTTGCGATGTGTTGGCCTCGGCGAGCAGCGCGCGCTGGCGCTCTTCGCTGGCGGCAGCGTTGGCGAATTGCGCTTCCGCTGTCGACAGGTCGGCACGCGCGGCTTGCGATGCCAGTTCGAGCGAAAGCGGGTCGATGGCGGCTAGGGTCGTTCCCTTGGTCACCTGATCGCCGACACTGACATCGCGTGCCACCAGCCGTCCGAGCAGGCGGAAAGCGAGATCAGCGGAAAACTGGGGCTGGATCGTGCCGACAAAACCTAGTGCTGTGTGTGCTTGCGGCTGGACCACCTGCGACAGCACTGGCCGGATGACCTCCTTGGGTGCCGGCTGCTCCTGGCTGCAGCCGGCCAATGCCAGCGCTGCCATGATGCCGAAGGACGTAACGGACTTCATGGCGCGACCTCCACGACCTGGCCGGGGCTCAACAGCTGGCCACCTTGCGCGACCACGGTCTGTCCGATTTCCAGTCCCTTGGCGACCACGACGATACCGGAAGCGAAAGACTTCACCTCGATGGGCACCATCGTCACCACCTTGGTCGCGGGATCGACGGTCCAGACCGCGGGCTGGCCACTGTCCGACATGAGCGACTGCCACGGCAGCACGATCGATGGTTCGGGTTCGGACACGATTGTGCCTGTGATCGCGGCTCCCAGCGGCATTTCGGCCGGCGTGTCGGGTACCGCCACCTTGACCCGGATCGAGCCTGAGGCAGGATCGACCGCTGGCGAGACCTCGCGCACCTGGCCTGCCGCCTCGATCTTGGGGTCGGAAATGAGCGCGATCCTCACCGCCGGTGCCACCGGGTTGCGCGCCACCAAAGCTTCATCGACGTTGAACACAGCGTCGCGGTCGCCATCCTCGGCGACGGTGAAAACCGTCTGGGCTGCCTGCACCACCTGGCCGACCTCGACAGTTCGTGCTGTCACCACGCCGTCGGCGCTCGACTTCAGGTCGGTGTAGGTAAGCCGGTCCTCAGCGTTGGCCAGCTGGCTTTGTGCCGCTTGCACGCCACCTTGGGCGACGCGCTGCGCCTGGTCGGCGAGATCGTAGTCGCGCCGCGTTGTGAAGCCTTGGGCGAGCAGGGTCTTTTGGCGGTCGAAGGCCGCCGTGGCCTGGCGCAGCTGCGCCTGCGCCGCATAAAGGCTCGCTTGCGCTGCCCTCACGTCCGACTGCTGCTCCTGCGGGTCGAGCCGAGCCAGCACCTCGCCCTTTGTCACGCGCTGGCCGATATCGACCCTGCGTTCGGCGACGCGACCACCGACCTGGAACGACAGGTTGTTGAGGGTACGCGCGGCAATGACGCCGGTCAGCGACGTCGCTGGCGCAAAATCGKACAGCTTGACCTCGACCGAGCGCACCAAGATCGGTTGCCGCTCTGCTGCCTCCTGCTTCTGGCAGGCGGCGAGGGTCAGACAAAGCGCAAGCATGGAGAGGAACGGGGGAGAAATGGCGTATGCCGGCGTTCTGCCAGGCGCGCCTGACGGGACCGGGTTCATGGGTCGCATGTACACCCCCAAATCGCTTCGACCCACGCTACGACGCCGAATACAATCCGGCAACGCCTAGTTGCTTTGTTGTCGGGCCGCAGACGCGTGTTTGGGGTCACGGTTTAAGGAATTAACACGGGTGTGATTTTTGACGGTGTGAGACAGGGAACCGGAGCAATTTCGGTGCGTTGAAAGGGGCATTGCAGAACATCCGACCCGAAGTGGGGAGCCGGTTGGGGAGATCGGATGCTCGAACGGAAAGATGCCGGAGACCATTATGGATCGCATGCTTTTTGACCATCCCGTCTCGGTTCGCATCGGGCCGGAAAGCACCCGGCGCGAGGTCACGACCGTCAAGGGTGCCTATGAGGCGCTGGTCGACTGGCCGCACGCCAAGCGCAGCGGCCCGCTCTATCGCGAGGCGGTGGCCACCGTCTCCGCCGCCCTTGCCGGCACCCGCACGCGCGAGGCGGCCAAGCGCGCTTTTGAGGCTGCGGCTGAAGAAATTGGCATCCTGACCTGACTTTTGGCGATGTAGCCGTGCATCGTTCGCAAAGGCGCAGCCGTCAACTCCTGCCGCGAGTAGGCCGTCAGCCCGTCGCGAGCTTGGTCGGGGCGGGCTTGCCCTGCTGGGCGCGCTGGCTGAGCCAGACGCTGCCAAGTACCACGACCATGCCGAATATCTGCGCTGCGCTGAGCGACTGGCCGAGCACCGACCAGCCGAGGATCACGGCGGTCATCGGGCTGAGGAAGCCGAGCGACGACACCACCGATGGCTCCAATCGCGAGATGCCACGGAACCACAGAATGTAAGCAAAAGCCGCACCGATCAGGCCAAGCCAGGCGAGGCCGAGCAGGTTGGCGGTTGTCAGTGAAGGCAGCGACGGTTCCAGCCAAAGCGCAGCCGGCAGCAGGAGCACGCCGCCGGCGGTCAGCTGCCATGCCGTGAAGGTCAGCGGTGAGACAGGCGGCTGCCAGCGGCGGCTCAGCACCGTGCCCGCGGCCATCGACACGGCACCGGCCAGACCGGCGACGATGCCGATCGGATCGAGCGCCGCATTCGGCGTCAGGATCAGCAGTGCCACGCCGCCCATGCCGGCAATCGCAGCCATGATGGACATCGGGCGAATGGCCGAGCCGAGCAGGGCGCGGGCGAGCAGAATGACGATCAGCGGCTGGATCGCGCCGACAGTCGCGGCAACGCCGCCGGGCAAGCGGTAGGCGGCGACAAATAGCAGCCACCAGAAGATCGAGAAATTGAGCGCGCCGAGCACCAGAACCCGGGCCCACCAGATGCCATGCGGCAGCTGCCGGACCACAAGCAGCAGCAACAGGCCGGCAGGCAGCGCCCGCAGCATGGCCACCGTCAGCGGATAACTGGCGGGCAGGAACTCGGTCGTCACCAGATAGGTGCTGCCCCAGAT
>NZ_JBFUKO010000442.1:0-4589 GCF_056400805.1 Aminobacter sp. P4_H6_2 | reverse complement strand
GCCCGATGCTGAGCACCGCCGGATGCTTGGCATTTCCAGAAGTCATTGCCGGCCCAGGCTCTTCTCGGTCTTGGCGTCGAAGAGATAGAGGCTGCCCGGTGCCGCGCGGCAGGTCAGCTTGCTGCCCGTCGCCGGAATGAACTTGCTTGGTGCGGTGGCAATCACAGCATTGCCGTCGACATCGAGATGCACCAGCGTTTCAGGTCCAAGCGGTTCAACCGCCGTCACCGTACCAGTGAGTTCGAGGCCGCCTTCGGCTTTTTCGATTGCCGCCGTCAGTTGATGCGGGCGCACGCCGATCAGGATGTCGCCRCCGGCCGACGGTTCGACGCCCTTGCCGTTCTTGCGGCCCGGAACCAGGTTCATCGACGGGCTGCCGATGAAGCGGGCGGTAAAGACATCGACCGGATTTTCGTAGAGATCGGTCGGCGTGCCCACCTGAAGGATATGGCCGTCCTTCATGACAACGATGCGGTCGGCCATGGTCATCGCCTCGACCTGGTCGTGGGTGACATAGACGGTCGTTGTCTTGAGCTTCTGGTGCAACCGCTTGATCTCGATGCGCATCTGGGCGCGCAGCTGCGCATCGAGGTTGGACAGCGGCTCGTCGAACAGGAAGGCCGAGGGGTTGCGCACCATGGCGCGGCCGATGGCGACGCGCTGGCGCTGGCCGCCGGACAGGGCCGCAGGGCGCCGGTCGAGATATTTTTCAAGGCCAAGGATACGGCCTGCCTCTTCGATCCGCTTGTCCTTCTCCGCCTTGGACAGTTTCGAGGTGTAGAGCCCGAAGCCGATGTTCTGGCGCACGGTCAAATGCGGATAGATGGCGTAGTTCTGGAACACCATGGCGATGTTGCGCTGCTTGGGATCGCGCTCGTTGACTACCTCGCCGCCGATCTTCAGCGTACCGCCTGAGATGTCTTCGAGGCCGGCGATCATGCGCAAAGTCGTCGACTTGCCGCAGCCCGAAGGCCCGACGAAGACGACGAATTCGCCGTCGGCGATTTCAAGGTCGATGCCCTGGACGACGTCTACCTTGCCGTAGCGCTTGACCAGCTTTTCAAGTTCGATCGTCGCCATCAGAGCGCCCCTGCCAGTGCCTTGAATTTCTCACCGAGTTCTTTTGCGGCTTTCGCCTCGTGCCCGGCATGTTCCTTAGCAACGGCCTCAAATGCCGCTGCCTTCTTCCTGTAGACGCCAATCGCCTCGGCCATCGGTGCCGGTGCCGGGCCGCCGAAGCGGTCACGCACGGCCACGAAATGCTCTGGCGAGACGATCTCTTCGAACTTGTCGCGGCCAAAGGTCGGTTCGCGTCCGGTCGAATGCCTGAAAGCATCGAGGAACGGGCCGTAGCCGTCCTTGGCAAGCCCGCCGCCCGCCGCAACCACTGACTTGGCAACGGTTGCCGCGATCTCATGCGCCTCGCGGAAGGACAGGCCTTCGATACGGACCAACGAGTCGGCAAGTTCGGTGATGGTGATGCAGGAACGGCGGATATTCTCGGCAACTCGCTCGGGATCGATGCGGATCGCATCGATGAAGGCTGCAAGCAGGTCGAGCACGCGCGAAGCCGCGGTGAACGCTTCGTAGCCCATCGACTGGGTCTCGCCCTCGCTATCGTTCATGTCGGTGAACGGCGTGTTGTGGATGACACCAAGCACCGTACGGGCCCGGCCCATCGTCTGGCTGGCGAGCAGGCGCATATGCTCGATCGGCACGGGATTGCGCTTTTGTGGCATGATCGACGATATCTGCACGAAGGCGTTCGGCACATAGACCTGGCCAACCTCGAAGCTCGTCCAGAACTGGAAGTCCTGGATCAGGCGGCCGAGGTGCAGGAACATCAGTTCGATCGCTGAATAGGTCGAGGTGATGTAGTCCGATGCCGCAATGCAGCTGTAGGAATTGCGCAAGGGCGCGGCAAAGCCGAGCAGATCGGCGACGCGCTGACGGTCGATCGGAAAGCCCGACGTGGTAATGGCGGCGGCACCCATCGGCGACAGGTCGACGATTTTTCGCGCCTCTTCGAAGCGCTCGATGTCGCGGACCAGCACCTCGATGGCTGCTGCCAGATAATGCCCGAAAGTCGAGGGCTGTGCTGGCTGGCCGTGCGTATAGGCAACGATCAGCGTCGCCTTTTCGCGATCGGCCGCATCGATCATCGCGCCCAGCAGATGTCGCGCCTTGACCATCAGCGCGTCGATGCGCTGCTTGAGGCCAAGCTTGAACAGCGTGTGGTCGATGTCGTTGCGCGAGCGTGCGGTGTGCAGGCGCCCGGCAACGTCGGCACCGAGGCGGGCCTTTAGTTCCTTTTCGATGAGGAAGAAGAAATCCTCCACTTCGCCGGTATAGACGAGCGTGGATGGATCGACCTCGCGGTCGATGGCTTCGAGCGCGCCGGCGATGGCCGAGGCCTGTTTGGCTTCGAGAATGCCGGTCTCGGTCAGCATCACCAGATGCGCCCGGTCGATGGCGCGGAAGCCGTCGACATGGTGGGTCTTGGCGCCGTCGAACAGCGGCTTCAGCACCGTTTCCTTGTAGACAGGATTGGGGAAGACGCTCTTGTCGGCGAGCTTGGGGTTCAGTTCAGGCATGTCTTATCCTTTGAGCCCTGCCAGCATGACGCCGCGGACGATGTAGCGCTGCAGGACGATGAAGACGATCAGGGTCGGCAGCGTGGCGATCGCTGCACCAGTCATGATCATTTCCCACTGGATGGACTGTTCCACCGCGAAGCTCGATAGYCCCACCGGCAGCGTATAGAGCTCGCGGCTGGTGGTCACGATGAGCGGCCAGAAGAACGCGGTCCAGTTGCCGAGGAAGGTGAAGATGGCGAGCGCGGACAGAGCGGGCGTCACCAGAGGCATTGCCACTTTCCAGAAGATCTGGAACTCGTTCAGGCCATCGACACGCGCTGCCTCCAGGAAGTCGTTGGGCACGCCTTCGAAGAACTGCTTCATCAAGAAAGTGCCGAAGGCCGTCATCATGCCTGGGAACATGATGCCCCAATAGCTGTCCAGCCAGCCGAGCTTGCTTGACATCAGGTACCACGGGATAACCAGCATCTCCGTCGGGATCATCAGCGTCGACAGGATCGCGAGGAAGATGAAATAGCGGCCGCGGAATTCGAACTTGGCCAGCGTGTAGCCGACAAGGCTGTCGAAGAAGACATTCGACAGCGTCACCATCACCGCAACGAACATCGAGTTGAAGAACCAGCGCATGAAGCGCCCGTCGGCCAGGATGGCGATGTAGTTGGCGAGCGTCGGTGCCGCCGGAATGAGCCGGAGGTCATAGACCTGGCCCGCCGTCTTGAACGACGTCGAGAACATGAAGGCCAGCGGCGTCACCATGATCAGGCCGCCGATGAACAGCAGCGTCCAGGTGAGAATGCGGCCGGGCCGAAGATTGGCGTGGGAAAGCGCCGGCGTTTGGGTGACGGCACTCATTTCTTTTCCCTCAGGATCCAGAGCTGCAACAGCGACACGAACAGCAAGATGGTGAACAGCACGACCGTTTGTGCCGCCGCATAACCCATCGCATAGGACGAAAACGCCGTCTGGTAGATCATCAGCACCAGAGGCTTGGTCGAACCGAGCGGGCCGCCCGGATCGTTGGTGGTCATGTTGTAGACCTGGTCGAAGATGCGCAGGAAGCCGATCGACGAGAACACGACGAGGAACACGGTGGTCGGCTTGAGCAGCGGCAGCGTGATCTTGCGCAGGATCGCCCATTCGCCGAGGCCGTCGATGCGCGCTGCCTCATAGAAAGTGTTGGGGATCGACCGCAGACCGGCCATGAAGATGATGATCTGGAAGCCGAGGCCAGCCCAGATCGCCGTGAACATGATCGACGGCAAGGCCTGGTCGACCGAGCGGATGAACGGCTGCTGCGGGATGCCGAGTGTGCCGAGCGCATTGTTGATCACACCGATCGGCGCGGGCTGGTAGAACCAGCGCCACACCCAGGCCATGGCTGCTGCGGTGGTCAAATAGGGCAGGAAATACAGGCCGCGGATCAACCCGTGCATGAAGCGCACGCGGTCGAGGTGATAGGCGATGACGAACGACAGCAATAGGCTGATCGGCGTGCCGACGAGCAGATAGGCAAAGGTGTTCTTGAACACCTTCCAGAATTGCGGGTCGGCGAAAAGCCTTTCGTAGTTAGCCAGGCCGATGAACTGCGGCGGCTTCAAAAGGTCCCAGTTTGTCAGGGAAAGCCAGAAGGCTTCGATTGTCGGGTAAAAGCGGATCACCGAATAGAACAGGATCGGCAGAGCGAGGAAACTCCACACCCACACCAGCCGCCTCGTCCGCATGGAACGGCGGTTCCAGAAGGTTCCGCTGGGGCGGCTCAGCGCCGCCCCCTGTTGATCCGCTGTCACAGACATCAAGCCTTCGCCTTACTTGGGTGCTGCTGCGTCGATGATCGCCTGCTCGGCCGCTGCGGCCTGTGCGAGCGAATCCTTCACCGACTGGCCTTCAAGCAGCACGCGGTTGGCCATGTCGATCGTGGTCTGGCGCTGGGCTRCCTCGTCAACGAACATGGTGGTGCGGGCGTAATCGAGACCCTTGAGGAACGGACCGTAG
>NZ_JBFUKO010000441.1:0-4611 GCF_056400805.1 Aminobacter sp. P4_H6_2 | reverse complement strand
CGTTCACACTCCTCCAGTCACTATGGCCTGTCCAATGAAATCTCGGGCGCGGGGTGGTGGAACGACTGCTCCGTCCAGGTTCACCTCAACATCCAACCGGTCAACAAGAACTTCGGATCGTCAGTGTGAAACCCGGTGAATGTCCGTCCATGGCGCCAAAAGATTAAGCGTCTCAGGTATGTACTACGAGCTCGGGTCCGATGCCCAGATGATGAACGACGCCGAAACCGATATCGCCTTCGATGGTCCAACTGGCCATCAGGCTGTGAACCTCTTCAAGAGCTTCCACAGCGAAGGGCCAATTGCCGATCGAGCAGCGGGCCGCCCGCCAGATGCCGGCCAGCTGGGTAGTTTCTACTTTGCGTCGGCGGGGCGGTGCGTGGTTTCGAAAAGGAGATTGGCGGCCGTTTCAATCTTGGTACTCGAGACAATACCGGGTCTTCGTATCTGTGATGAGCAGAAATTCGGTGGCTCACGCGCGTGATTTTCGAGGACGAAGCGGAGCGGTCAGTCCCCATCGCCGCAGCCATTCTGCAAGACGGGTTATGCCGACGCACCCGAATGGGCGCAAGGCGGGTTGAGCTGGTGTCGGGCAAAGGCTATCTGGTGCCAACCGCAAGCGGGTTCTCCGCGAACACAAGGCACACCCCGGCATGATCCCAGATTTCCTCGTCACCCATTCTGGTGGCTTCCATGCCGATGAACTGCTGTCCAGCGTCATCTTGACCCGGCTTTTCCCGCAGGCTCGTCTGATCCGTAGCAGGGCGCCGGAATGGACCACACCTGGTCTGGACCGCATCATCTACGATGTGGGCGGCGTATATGACGCCGCAGCGCGGATATACGATCATCATCAGCGCAGCGCACCGCTGCGCGAGGATGGCCAACCATTCAGTTCGTTCGGATTGATCTGGAAGCACTATGGCCGTGACTATCTTGCCGCCTCGGGCGTTCCCGAACCCCATATTGAGACAGTCCACGCCTCGTTCGATTCGAGCTTTGTGCTCCCAGTCGATCTGGTGGACAATGGTGCGCTCAGCCCCTCGGGACCGCTGGCCCGGCTGACGTTGCCAGCTCTGCTAGAAACCTTAAAGCCCGTTTTTGACGAAGTTGACCCTGAGGCTGAGAATCGTGGATTCCACACCGGCCTGGCCATTGCCCGAAATTTCGTCGAGGCAAGCATAGCGCGCAGCGCTGCAAAAATGCGGGCCGAGGCGGTCGTGCATCGGGCCATTGAGGCTGCAGGGAAGGGGCGTGTTCTAGAGCTTCCAATGGGAATGCCCTTCCGTCCCACCATCGTCAAAGCGGGCGCCGATCATCTGCTGTTCGTGGTTCACCCGCGCGACAAGGATTGGTGCCTGACTACGATCCGCCGGGCGGACGACGGGTTTGAGGTGAGGGCCGATCTTCCCGCGGCATGGGCCGGTCTGACTAATGGCGATCTGGAGGCGGCATGCGGCGTGGAGGGCGCGAGCTTTTGCCATAATGGCCGCTTCATAGCCGCCGCCAAGACCCGCGAGGCTGCCCTGGCCATGGCTGAGTTCGCGGTGAGGGAGGCTGTCTCCAGTGTGGTCAGGTCAGTTGGCGGCAATTGAGTGGCGTCTGCATGGCCAATGCCGTCCAACAATGGCGAGCCGTAGCGGAATAGCGGCAGGGGGACAGTGTGTGAGGTGGCGTGGGCCTCGGCGCCGTGCAATGGCCATTGCCGACAGGGCATAGGGGGTTGATGTCAGGTCAACCGGCGATGAAGCTGTTGGCTGATAGTCGGCGGCCATGATCCAGCCCATCGTCAGATATAAGCGTCATCGCTTCCCGCCCGCTGTGATCGCCCGTGCGGTCTGGCTCTACCTCCGATTCGGCGGAAGGAGACACTGGCTCTGGCGCCCCGTCGACCAGGACGGATACTTACTCGATGAGATCGTCCAGACCCGCCGAAACACCAAGGCGGCCAAACGCCTGTTGATCCGGTTGATGTAGAAGCAGGGCCCGTGTGCCGAAGCGTATCGTCACTGACAAGCTTCATTCCTAGGATGCGGCATGGCGTCAGATCATGCCCACGGTCGAGCATCGATCGCACAAAGGGCTGAACAATCGTGCCGAAAATTCGCATCTGCCACTGCGAAAACAGGAGCGGTTGATGCAACGGTTTCGCTCACCAGGCGCGCTGCAACGCTTCACAAGCGTCTTTTCGGCAGTCCGAAATCTCTTCGTGATGCCCCTTTTCAAAACACTCAGCCATCGCCGTCCATCTAATTCGCATAGCGAACGACGTGAATAGCGATTTTGTTGGGTGGGGGGCGCCATTGCGTAAATCATGTTTTCAGTCATGGGCAGGCTGGCGATGACCGTCAGTGGCCCACGACGTGGGCAGGTAAGATCGAGGCCTGGCACACATTGGCGAAGCCGGCTTTGGCGGACTTTGCGGAGCGAATGGCGCCACCCACTGCCACCGGGCTCGCATGGTTCGCAGTGGGCTGCGTCCGCAGCGTTTCAGGCAGTGAGATACAACCGCGGCAAGCCCCCCCTCGCCAGCTACTCGTGCAACTTTGCGTCAGAGCCCAAACGGCGGGTGATGCGCGAGCGCGGGGCACGTGCCATTGACAACACATCTTCTAGATTCAAACATACGTTTGAAACAAGCATTTCAAATGAGCATTCACCTTAGCTTGGCTGGGTGTCTCGAACGCTGGAGGCTGTCGTGCATACCAAACCAAATGGGTCGTTCGTGGCGCTGATCACGCCGATGAACTCCGACGGCTCTGTAGATCTGGCTGGGTTTGGCAGCCTGCTCGATTTTCACCGGCAAAACCACACAAAGGCGATCCTGATCATGGGTTCGACCGGGGAGGTCTCGATGCTGACCCCGGAAGAGCGGCGCACGATCATTACCGAAACGGCAAGAATGCCGCGGGGCGACATGCTCCTCTACTTCGGCTGCACGGGCTCCAACACCCAGGGCACGATCGATTTGGTGCGCTATGCCAAGAACGAAGGCGGCGACGGCGCCATCATTGCAGCGCCTTCCTACATCTGCGCCGACAATGAATCCATCGTCGAGTATGTTCTGGAAGTCTGCGATGCGGTCGACTTCCCGATCGGCTTCTACAACAACCCCCCGCGCGTGAAGACGGACCTTCACTGGACCGACATCCAGCGCATTTCTGCCCATCCGAACATGGTTGTACTCAAGGAATCGACCACGCGCGTTGGCCAGGTGGCCCAGGTCTGCCGCGCCGATCTCGACATCTCGGTCATGTGCTGCTGCTCGCCGAACCTCGGCTTGGTGATCCCGACCATGGCGCTGGGCGGCCATGGCACCGCGAACATGACTGGCAACATCATCCCGCGCGAGATGGCGGTCGTCTCCAAGCCATGGATGTCAGGCGAAGACGCATTCGCCTGCCGCTCGGCCTGGTTGCGCAACTTGCCGATGCTGCACTTTGCCTATGCGGCCGTTAATCCCGTTTCGATGAAGTCGCTGATGGCGGCGGTCGGCTTGCCGGCGGGGCCGCTGCGCAAGCCGCTACGGGCCGCTGACCCCAAGTTGCTTGAAGACGGCATCCGTATCGCCCGCGAACTCGAGCTCGACAGGGCCTACGGCTACCGATTGGCGCGCTGATTGGTGGCCACAGCTCCGCACTCTCAGACTGAAACTCGGCACCGGGCTTCGCGGTGGCCGAGGCTCCGCTGGTACATATCCTCAGATTTGACGCCGGTAAGAGCAGTGCGCGAACCGGCTTTCGGTTATGAGGGTTGTATGGACGCAACTGAAGAAAGAACCGGCCGGCACGACGATCGCGACACGCGTCGTGCATTGCTGCATGCGGCTACCTTCGTGTTCGCCGATCGTGGGTTCGATGCGGCCACGCTACGGGAAGTCACCCGGGCGGCGGGGGCAAACATTGCTGCAGTCAACTATCACTTCCGCTCCAAAGACGAATTGCTGCGCCTGACGCTCGAGCAATGCCTCGGCCCGCTGAACGCGGCGCGCCTGGGGGCAATGAAGGCATGTGAGGACCATCCGCAGCCAACCCTGCGCACCGTGCTCCGCGCGATCGTGGCACCGCTTGTCGAGCTCAGCCTCGACGAGCGCGGGGGGCGCGCGGCGATCCGACTGATGCTGCAAACCAAGGCTTTGCCTCGAACCCTGACCAATGAAATCTTCGCCGAGCAGTTCGACGAACTCCATCGCCTATCCCGACGAATGCTGCAGCGGGTGGCGCCCGAACTCGGTGAGGCGCAGATCGCGCTGCGCTATGAATACATTCGCGGCGCCATCTTGCACATCGTTGCGGACCTCGATCCGAATGCCCGTCGCATGCCCGGGCTCGAGGATATCCAGGATCACGTCAGCAACAACGCCCTGATAGACGACATCATCAGCTTCTGTGAGACCGGCTTTTCAAGCCGGACCGACTGATCTGATCAGCCGGATGACAAGAGTTGGGGCTACGCGTGCCGCCGTGGGTGCAAAGGACCTGATTATCTTCCCGCATAGTTGAGATGGCGAGGTCTGACATGCGCGCCCAAAACCGTGCCATTCGTAAGCTTGCTGATTTGCATGCTGCGGAGGCTCAGCTTTTTCGCAGGTGAGGAGGATAGGCGATCTCC
>NZ_JBFUKO010000440.1:0-4617 GCF_056400805.1 Aminobacter sp. P4_H6_2 | reverse complement strand
GCTTCAGGGTCTTCATCGTAGATCCGCTCCCAATCTACCCTGAGGTCATCGAGCTTGCCCGGCTCGGTGATGACGTCGATCTGCATGCTTTCCCCCACGCGTTGGCTTGACCTCGCTCACCGCTCCATGAATGCGCGCGACATGGAGTCTGCGATCGGCTTGGTCAGATATCTGAAGAAGGTCCGCTCTTCGGTCTGAACCAGCACCTCGGCAGGCATGCCAGGCGTGGGCGTGAAATTATGTACGCGTGCGATTTCGCTCATCGGCAGGCTGATGCGGGCGACATAGATTTCGCGCGGCGCTGGCCCCGAATTGTCGGGGAGGGCATCGGCGGAGACATAGATCACTTGGCCGTTGAGGACCGGGGTGGTGCGTCGGTTGAGGGCAGAAAGCCGCACCGCCGCACTCTGGCCGACGCGAACGTTGTCGATGTCGGAGCGGGAAATGAGCGCTTCGATCACGAGCGGCACCTCGGACGGCAGGATCTCCAGGATCGGCTTGCCGCTTTCGATGACACCCCCTGAGGTGTGGTAATACATGCGCACGATGGTGCCGGCCACCGGCGCGTTGATGGTGACGCGATTCAGCACGCTTTGAGCCTGACGGAGTTGTTCGCGAACGGTATCCAGATCGCCCTCAAGGTTCTGTAGCTGGTCGAGTGCTGCCTGCTTGTAGGCGTCTTCGGCCTGCTGGATCTGCTGTTCGAGTTTGATGATCTCGGCGCCGGTCTCAGAGACTTCGGCTGCTAACCGGCCGATCTGGCCTTCGGCATCGGCCATGGCGCGCTGGATCGACTTGAGTTCGGTCGCCCGGAGAAGGCCCTTGTCGGCCAGGGTCTTCTTGCCGGCGTACTCCTCCTTCATCAGTTCCAGTTGTCTTTGGACCGCGTTGTGCTGCTGCTGATAGCCCTCGGCTCGGAAGCGGAAGGCGGAGATGTTTTGTTGCAGCAAGCCGATCTCGCTCTGGAGTTTGTTGCGCGCGCCTTCGAAGTTCAATTTCTGGCTATCGACGATCGGCTTGATCTCAGGGTCGTCGATGTTGTCGGTGACGTCCTTCGGATACGAAATCTCGGGGGAGCGGGTGACCTCGGCAGTCAGGCGCGCAGCGATGGCATCCAGGCGCACCTGGCGCAGGAACAATTGTCGCTCCGTCGCCTTTGCCGCTGTCTCGTCGAGGCGGATCAATGGCTGGTCGTAGCGGACGTGATCGCCTTCGCTGACCAACAGTTCCTTGATGATGCCGCCTTCCAGATGCTGGACGATCTTGTTTTGTCCTGAAGCCACGAATGAGCCCTGCGCAATGATTGCCGCGGCGAGCGGGGCGGTGAACGCCCAGGTGCCGAAGCCGCCGAAGGTGAGGGCGATGAGCAGCAGGCCGACCTGGGTTTGCTTGGTGATCGAGCGCGGCACGTCTGCGTACCATTCGAGATCATGAACCTTTACGATTGCCGAGTCGCTCATTGCATTGCCCGCCTATTGGATCTGATGGCCGAAGGAACCGCCTTCAATGCTCAGGCCGCGCTGGGCGAGAGCCTGGAGGACGTCCTGCCGAGCGCCAAACAACGCCACCGTGCCGTTGACCAGCAGCAGGATCTTGTCGACGCTCTGCAGCAGTGCCGGCCGCTGGGTAATGGTGATGACGGTGATCTTGTTTTCCTTGGCGTGCTGGAGCGCCCGCGCAAGGGCGACGTCGCCGGCCGCATCGARATTGGAGTTCGGCTCGTCCAGCACGACCATGCGGGGGTTGCCGAAGAAGGCGCGAGCGAGCGCGATACGCTGCTTCTGGCCGCCTGATAACGGGGCTCCGTCGGCGGCGACAAATGTCTCGTAGCCATGCGGCAAGGTGGCGATCATCTCATGCACGTCTGCGAGTTGGGCTGCCTGGTAGATTTCGGCGTCGGTGGCATCGTCGCGCATACGGGCGATGTTGGCCTTGATCGAAGCAGGGAACAGCTGGACGTCTTGCGGCAGGTAGCCGATGTTTTCGCCGAACTGGCGCTGATCCCAGTTGCGCAGGTCCATCAGGTCGAGGCGGACGTTACCCGAAGTCGGCAGGATCGACCCGACCAGCATCTTGCCGAGCGTGGTCTTGCCGGCGCCCGAATTGCCGATGACGGCCAGGGAATCTCCCGGCGCCAGCGCGAAAGTGATGCCGTTGAGCACCACCCGCTTGGTGCCTTGCGGCACAAACAGCAGCCGCTCGACATCCAGACGCCCTTCGGGGCGCGGCAGGTTGAGCCGCTCGAAATTGAGCGGGGATGACTGGAGAAGACTGGCGATGCGGCCATAGGCGGCGCGCGACTGGATGACCTGGTTCCAGCCTTCGATGGCACCTTCGATCGGGCCGAGCGCACGGCTGGCGATGATCGATGCGGCAATAACCATGCCGCCGCTGAGATGGCCATCGAGCGCCAGATGGGCACCCCAGCCAAGCATCGCGATCTGGGTGAGCAAGCGGGTTGCCTTGGAAGCGGAGGCAAAGGCGATGTTGCGGTCCTGGGCGATAACCTGGGCACGCAGCGAACTCGCCGTGTCCTTGCCCCAGATGCGGACCGCTTCGGGGATCATCGCAAGCGCGTTGATGATCTGCGAGTTCCGGGACATTGAGTCGAGGTGCAGATTGGCCTTGCTCTGGAATGAGTTGGCCTCGCTGAATGGCGCTTCGGTCGAACGCTGGTTGATGATGGTGATGACCAGAAGGATCAATGAAGTCGTCACGACGATGAAGCCGAGATGTGGGTGCACCATGAACACGGCGAGGACGAAGAGTGGCGCCAGCGGCGCATCGAGCAGCGTCAGCAGCGTGCCTGAAACCAGGAAAGAGCGGAGTTGCTGGAGATCGCTCAGGGTCTGGTATTCGCGGCCGTTCGAGTGCAGCGCCGCGCGGGCGGCAGCACTCAGGATCGGCGCGCCAAGCTGGGCTGCGACCTCGACGGCGGTGCGCATCAAGATCAAACGACGGATGGCGTCGAAGATGGTCTGGAGCACCACTGCGCYGACAATCACGATCGTCAGCATGATCAGGGTATCGACTGAGCGGCTGGTCAGCACGCGGTCGGAAATCTGGAAGAGATAGAGAGGTATCGCCAGGACAAGGACGTTGGAGGCCAAGGTGAACAGCATGACGATCAAAAGGTTGCGCTTGACGACTTTGAGGCCTGTTTTGAGCGAGGCGGAAAAATCGACGGGTCCCAGGCGCTTGTGAAAGACGCCCCCGCCACCTCCGCCGCCCCCGCCCCCGCCATCGATGTTGCCTCCGGTCGGTCCGTTGGTGTCGGGCAGCTTTTCCCTGGCTTTGATCGGTCCGTTGTCGGCGTCGATCACCTTGCCGACCGGTGTTGCGGGCTTGCCCTTCATCTCGGTCTTGGCTTGTGGCTCGGCAACGCGCATTTCGGGAGGAGGGGTTTTTTCTGGTGCGGCCTGTGTCTCGCGTGCCGGCTCGACGGGTATTGGGCGGGGCGGAACAGGGCCCTGCCGATCCGCGACCGGAGTCTCGGAAATTGCGCGCTGGGCCGGTTGAGGCTGGGATGGCGGTACGACTTCAGCAGGAGGCGGGGAGGCGCCTTGTGCTGAAATGCTCCGCTCGGCAGATGTCACGATTGGCGCGGCGGCCGACGGGCGCGCCGGCGGTGTGTGCGGACTGGCAGTGTCGGCGAGAGGCTCGGAGGCCGGGACGACGACATCAGCTTGTGGGTGCGCCGTTGCGGCTTCAGCCCTATTGTCGGCTGCCTCGTGCAATTCGCCGATGACGTTGTCGATGTAGCGTTCGAGGCGGTCGAGGGCCTCTTCCTGGGACGCGACGGCACTCGACAATCTCTCTTTGTCTTCCTGTACGGGCTTGGCCTGCACTGGCTTCGGACGCGGCTGGGGGCTTTCCCCCAGGTAGTCGTCATCCGGCGCGTTGTGGAAGACGCTCCAACCCTGCTCGCGGTCGTCAGTCATGTTGTAATCCTTTGAAGGGCTTAGCCCAGCATGTGCTGCATGACGTCGGCCGATGCGGAATCGGCGGGTTGTGGTGTGATGTGGTCGTTGATGTGAGGCGCGCTGCTTGTGTCGCCGGTACTGTCGGTCAGGAAGGCCACGGCCTCGTTGACGAGAATGTCGGGGTTCTGGGCCCCCATGTCAGGGGCGCTCGAAACGAGATTGGCCTGGATCAGGATTTCATCGGAGTAGTGGTCGCCGCCGACATAGATTTTGTTGGCGCCGTCGACGTCGACGATGGTCGCGTGGTTGACCAGCTGATTGCCACCTGTGGCGATCGTCCAGTCGGCATTGGGATCCGGAGCGATCTTATTCATCGCCAGAGCTATCTGGTCGCTGTCGCCCATGATCGTCGTCTGGTTGATGTATTGCAGATTGTAGATGTCGCCGGAAATGTAGAGCACGCGCAGCAGTCCAGAGCCGGCGAATGCAGGATCCTGGAGGATAGATTCCGACAAGTTCTTGTTGCCGGCGGCAAGATCGTCATTCGCCTGCTTATAGGCGTCAGGTAGCGCCTGGTGTTGGCCGGTGCCGACATTGATGATGTTTGCCTGGTTCCAGGTCAGGTTGCCAGCGGTTGCGACCGAGCCATGGCCTGTCGTTTCAAAGCCTGAGACGGCTCCGATTGTGTCATTGT
>NZ_JBFUKO010000439.1:0-4620 GCF_056400805.1 Aminobacter sp. P4_H6_2 | reverse complement strand
CGCCAGCGCCGCATCGGAACCAGCGGAAGCGACAGTTGCAGGCGCCGAATCGTCGACGCCAGGCAATATCGGCTGGTCGGCGGACGCCACCATCGTTTCCGGCTCCGCAACTGCTGGCAGGCGGTGCCGGCCGCGCTTTTCATAGAAGGCATTGCCGCCGGCAACGGTGGTGTAATGCATGTTCTTGTAGGGGAATTTCAGCCCTGCCGTGTGGAAGAACATGACCTCTTCCTTCACCTTCGGATGGCGCTCGCCCTTGAGCACCGCTTCGGCTGCCGCCTGCACATCGGGCAGCGCTGCCGAATCCATGCGCCTGGACAAAACGCCGGGCGCGAACTGGCCCTTCTGGCCGACCACGCCGCAAACCGTGTTGGCATATTCACCCGATTTGAGCCGATTCATGACAACACTGCCGACAGCCACAAGGCCGTCGCGACTGGAGCGGTTCGATTCGAAGAACATCGCGCGGGCCAAGCATTCCTTGTCCTTCGCCGTGTAGGCGTAGGATCCCGAGCGGACAGAACTGGTGGTGACCCCGTCGGCCATTTTGCTGGTGGTGCAACCGGACACGACGAACGGGGATGCGACGACGCCGATCAAAATCGGCATCTTCCATCTTTTGGCGACCAAAATCGCCCCCTCTCTCTATGCCCGCCACGTCCCCGTAATAGGGGCCAGCATGGACCAGTTTCGGGCAAAATGATGGCCACAGGTCGAAAAGCGGCTCCTTGCCGGGCTCGCCTGCGCAACGTGCGGCCGCTATGCTCGAACCACAGCCAATGGAACCGACCGGGCGAGCCGCCTGAAGAGCGGAGGGAAAAAACCGTGAAAGCCGTCTTGTTCGAGCAGTTCGGCCAGCCGCTGAGAGTGCAAAATGTTGCCGATCCGACGCCCTCGCCGACAGGCGTGGTGATCAAGGTCGAGGCCACGGGGCTGTGCCGCAGCGACTGGCACGGCTGGATGGGACACGACGCGGATATCGTGCTTCCACATGTGCCAGGCCATGAACTTGCCGGCACGATCGCGGCACTCGGCAATCAGGTCACGCAGTGGAAGATCGGCGATCGCGTCACCATACCCTTCGTCGGCGGTTGCGGGCACTGTTTCGAGTGCAATTCGGGCAACCACCAGGTCTGCGAACACCAGTTCCAGCCGGGCTTCACCGCCTGGGGCTCGTTCGCAGAGTATGTCGCTGTCGATTTCGCTGACACCAATCTGGTGCGCCTGCCTGAAACGCTCGATTTCGCGACGGCAGCGAGCCTCGGCTGCCGCTTCGTCACCTCGTTCCGCGCAGTGGTCGACCAGGGTCGCGTCAAGCCGGGCGAATGGGTCGCCGTGCACGGCTGCGGCGGCGTCGGCCTGTCGGCGATCATGATCGCCTCCGCCGCAGGCGCCAATGTCATTGGCATCGACCTTGCCGACGACAAGCTGGAGTTCGCCAGGCAGGTCGGGGCGTTGGCGACGATCAATGCGTCAAGCACGAGCGACGTTGTTGGCGCGGTCAGGGAGATCACCAAGGGCGGCGCGCATTTGTCGCTCGACGCGCTTGGCCACCCCACCACCTGCTTCAACTCGATCGCCAATCTTCGCCGGCGCGGCCGCCATGTCCAGGTCGGCCTCATGCTCGGCGATCACCACCACCCGAAAATCCCGATGGACAAGGTGATCGCCCACGAGCTCGAAATCCTCGGCAGTCACGGCATGCAGGCGTTCCGCTACCAGGCGATGATGGAGATGATCGAGGCGGGCAAGCTCAGGCCGCAAAAGCTTGTCGGCAAGCATCTCAGCCTTGAGGAAGCGCCCGCCGCGCTGATGGCGATGGACAGGTTCGAAGGACTGGGGATCAGCGTGGTGACGAAGTTTGAGTGAGTAGCGAGTAGTGTAAGCGCCTGAATATCAAGCGCCGCGACACTATTCCCTACTCACCATTCCCTATTCGCTCTGCCTCAGAACGGCAGCTTCATGCCGGGCGGGATCGGCAGGCCGGCGGTCAGTGCCTTGGTCTTTTCCTGCATCGTCGCCTCGACCTTGGCCTTGGCGTCGTTGTGGGCGGCAACGATCAGGTCCTCGAGGATCTCGCCTTCACCTTCCTTGAGCAGCGATGGGTCGATCTTCAGCGACTTCATTTCCGACTTGCCCGAAAGCGTGACGACAACCATGCCGCCGCCGGACTGGCCGGTGGCTTCGATCAGGGCGACCTCTTCCTGCATGGCCTGCATTTTGGCCTGCATTTCCTTCGCCTTGCTCATCAGGCCCAGCAAATCTTTCATCGTCTTGTTCCTTTCGTCTCAGAACGGATCGTCATCGTCATTGTCCACGCCCGGGTCGGGCGGCAACTCGATRTCTGTGTCGATATCGGGTGCATCAGGCGCAGTGGGAAGACGCACGTCGATGATTTTCGCACCGGGAAAGCGCGACAATATCGCCGCCACCGTGGGGTCGGCGCGCGCGTCGGTCAGGGCGACCTCGCGCTTGTTCGCCTCGATCTCGGCGAGCGTTGGCCCGCCCTCCTCGCGCGATAGCGACACCATCCAGTGCCGACCGGTCCAGGCCTTCAGCCTGATCGTCAGGTCGTTGAGAAATGTCCGCGGCGCGTCCGCTGTGAGGCTGACCTCGATATGGCCGGGCTCGATACGGACTGGACGCATGACGCGCCTGATCAGCACCTTGAAGGCCATTTCACGATTGGCTTCAGCAAGGCCAGCCAGATCGGCAATCGACCGCACCGGCACGGCATCGACAACCGGTTCGGGCGCGGGCGTTGGCGCGACAAAGGCCGTGGGCGCTGGCGCGCTTTCAACCAGGCGCATCGCCTGGCCGCCGCCATTGCTGACCGGCATGCGAGCCTGCGACACGGCCGAAGCGCCGGGTCCGCCATTGCTTGTGCCGGGAGCCGCACCACCGCTGCGGGGGCCAGGTGCTGGCTGCAACGACGCATCGCCCAGCGATTTCAGTGCCTCGTCGAGCGTCGGCAGGTCGGCGGCATGGGCAAGCCGGATCAGCACCATTTCGGCGGCGCTGACCGGGCGGTTGGACGACTGCACTTCGGGAATGCCCTTGAGCAGCATCTGCCAGGCGCGCGACAGCACCCGAATCGACAAGGTCTGGGCAAATTCCACGCCGCGCTTGCGCTCGTCTTCCGACAGCGAGGCGTCGTCGGCCGCCGACGGCACGAAGCGCAGGCGGGTCACCAGATGGGTGAACTCGGCAAGGTCGTTGAGCACCGCTACAGGATCGGCGCCGGTGTCATACTGTTCACGCAGTTCGCCAAGGGCGGCGGCGATGTCGCCCTTCATGATGTTTTCGAACAGGTCGACGACACGCGCCCGGTCGGCAAGGCCGAGCATGGCGCGCACCGCTTCGGTGGTCACCTTGCCGCCGCCATGGGCGATGGCCTGGTCGAGAATCGACAGCGAATCGCGCGCTGACCCTTCGGCTGCACGCGCGACCATGGCCAGTGCGTCGTCTTCGACCGATATGCCTTCCTGCGCCGAAATGTTGCGGAGGTGGCCGACAAGCTTGCCGGCATCGATGCGGCGCAGGTCGAAGCGCTGGCAGCGCGACAGGACCGTGATCGGCACTTTGCGAATTTCGGTGGTGGCGAAGATGAACTTCACATGCGGAGGCGGCTCTTCAAGCGTCTTCAGCAGGCCGTTGAAGGCCTGCGTCGAGAGCATGTGCACCTCGTCGATGATGTAGACCTTGTAGCGCGCCGAAACGGGCGCATAACGCACGCGGTCGATGATGTCCCTGATGTCGTCGATGCCGGTGTGGGACGCCGCGTCCATCTCAATAACGTCGACATGGCGGCCTTCCATGATCGCCTGGCAATGCTCGCCAAGCACTGTGAGGTCGACCGACGGGCGGTCGATGTCAGCTGTCTTGTAGTTGAGGGCGCGGGCGAGAATGCGGGCAGTGGTAGTCTTGCCGACACCGCGAACGCCGGTCAGCATCCAGGCTTGGGCGATGCGGCCGGAGGAAAACGCGTTGGTCAGCGTCTGGACCATCGGCTCCTGGCCGACGAGTGCTGAGAAATCCGCAGGGCGGTATTTACGCGCGAGAACGCGGTAAGCGCCGTCCTTGCTCTTTTCGGTCTGTCCGGCTTCGCTCATTCGCCCCGTCGCCCGTTCGTATTGGCGCCCCTGCCTCGACCGCACAGGGCCGATTCCGCGAAACGAGTTTCGCCCGCACGGCGCAACGCCGTCAATGACGCGGAGAAGGGCGAAGAGGCGGGAGGCTGGAACAATGACCCGTTCCGGGCTCGTTAGGGCTGCTTCCTTCCGGACCTGACCCGGTTGGCGAGTGGATCGTCCACCACCAACCTCCCAACCTCCATATCGGCAATTGCCGGACCAATTGCAAGAGCCAAGGATGAGCTGCCCCCAACCGCGATCAGATGCCCTGGGAATTGAGCGCCCAGAGATAGGCAAGCGTGGCGGCGCATCCCAGCCCGGTGCGCACCGCGTGCAGCGTCCCCCAGCGCATGATCAATGTCCGGGATACCGTGCCGCCTTCATCGTTGGGAATCGCTTCGATCTTTTTGTTGGTCGGCATGATGGCGAGTATCGTGTAGGGCCAGTTAGCGAGCATGAGCAGCGCGCCGACAACCCATCGCCAATC
>NZ_JBFUKO010000438.1:0-4628 GCF_056400805.1 Aminobacter sp. P4_H6_2 | reverse complement strand
CACTGGAGGCCGCAACGGAAGGCGCGCGCCTACTTGCTCCGACCTATGAGGTGGAGCCCGCGCGGATCGGATTTGATGGTGGAGAGCGCTACGATCCGCCTGCTGTAGGCATTGGAGCAGAGCCCAACTTCGATCGCGGCGATGTGGCCGCCGGTCTTGCCGCAGCCGCGCATCGGATCGACACCGAATACGAGACTCCGCCCCAGTATCACAACGCAATGGAGCCGCATGCAATCGTTGCCGAGTGGGACGGCGACCGGCTGACCATCGACACACCGAACCAGGCCATCGTGATGGCGCGGGCAGGGTTTGCGGCGTTCTTCGGCATTCCGGCCGAAAATGTGCATCTGCGCAGCCCGTTTCTGGGCGGCGGCTTCGGGTCCAAGGCGATCCTGGTCGGCCCGCAGATCCTCTGCATTCTCGCGGCGCGGATGCTTGGACGGCCGGTGAAACTGGTGCTGCCACGCGACCAGATGTTCGGGCCTGTCGGGCACCGCGGGGCGACGCAACAGCAACTCCGGCTCGGCATCGACGCGCAGGGGCGTCTGACGGCCCTGGAGCACCGCGCGGTGGCGACCACCAGCAGCTTCGACGATTTCATCGAACCCGCAGCCAATGCCTCGCACAACCTCTACGCCAGCCCCGCAATCTCGACGCGGCATTCGGCAATGCGCGTCGATACCGGCACACCCGGTCCAATGCGGGCGCCGGGCGAAGCCTCCGGCTCGGCCGCACTCGAATGCGCGATCGACGAGGCCGCGTTGGCCTGTGGGCTCGATCCCTTGGAATTCCGTCTGCGCAACTATGCCGATACCGACCCGGCGACGGGCAGGCCATTTTCAGCCAAGGCCCTGCGCCAGTGCTATGCGCAAGGCGCAGAACGGTTCGGCTGGGCCGGGCGTCCGCTGGCACCGCGGCAAATGCGCGACCATGCCGGTTTCCTTGTCGGATGGGGGATGGGCAGTGCACTGTTCCCTGCCCCGATGTTCCAGGCGGAGGCGCGCGCTACCTTGCGTGGCGACGGCACCGCGCTCGTCGAAACCGCGGCCGCCGATATGGGCCAGGGCGCCTGGACGGCGCTTGCGCAAATCGCTGCCGACGGATTGGGACTCGACATTGATATGGTCGAATTTCGCTCTGGCTCGTCAGAGCTTCCCGATGGCGGGATCGCCGGCGGCTCGGCCCATACCGCGACAGCTGGAGGCGCGCTCTACAGCGCCGGAGCCGATGTCATTGCAAAACTTTCCGAGATCGCTACCAGCGACCCCAACTCCCCCCTGTTTGGCGCCGGCAATGCTGGCGTCGAGGCGCAAGGCGGGCGCCTTTACCACAGCAATGACAAGAGCCGGAGTGAAAGTTATTCGGATATCCTCGCGCGAGCAGGCCTCAAATCCCTCGAAGGACGCGGGACGGGCCGTCGCGATCCTGCTCATGCGGAAGCGCGTGCGATGTTTTCGCACGGCGCAGTCTTCGCGGAAGTTAAGGTCGACCCGGATCTGGGTCAGGTGAGGGTCACGCGGCTTGTCGGCGCCTTCGCCGCCGGGCGCATCATCAACCCCAGATTGGCGCGCAGCCAACTCTATGGCGGGATGATCTGGGGCCTTTCCTTCGCGCTGCACGAAGAGGCGATCCACGACCGCCGAACAGGCCGGCCGATGAATGCCGACCTGGCTGCCTATCACATCCCCGTCCATGCCGACATTCCCGAGCTCGAGGCGCTGCTGATCGACGAGGATGACCCCTACGTCAATGGCCTTGGGATCAAGGGCGTCGGCGAGATTGGCATCACCGGCACTGTAGGCGCTATCGCCAACGCAATCTGGCACGCGACCGGGGTAAGGGCGCATCGCTTTCCGATCCGGATCGAGGACATTGTCTCCTAGGCGAGTTCAACGAAGGGGGAAGGACCAGAGAATTAGCCAAGGAGGTTGCGCGCCGTACGCATGAATATTCGAGACCCAATCGGGATCAGCGCGTCGGGAAAGTCATAATCTGGATTGTGCAGCGCCGGGTGGCGCTCGCCCGCCCCAAGAAAAAACATCGCCGATGCTGCCTTATGACCGAACACGCCAAAGTCTTCGGAAGCGCGCATAGGCAGGTTTTCTTCCCCATGGAAGACGCCCTCTTCATCGAGAGCTCGCCGCAGGTGCTCCACCGCCTCAGGCGCGTTGACGCTTGCAACAAATGTCTCGTGATAATCGTACTGCGAAGACAAATGATGCTGATCAGAGATTTGTGTCACAAGGGCCTCTGCTGCAGCACATAAATTGGACATAAGGTCGTCGCGACGGGTCCGTAGAGTGGCCCAGACCTCCGCGTGACCAAGCGCGATGCCGAATACGGCTTCGCCCAACACGACATGGGTAACTGTGACCATGCTGAATTCGTCGTCAGCAAATGTTCCGGCGCCAAGCGCTGGGAGCGCAGGCATTAGTTGGCTGATGGCCATCATCGGCGAGACGCCGGTCTCGGGCATGGATGAATGCGCTGTCTTCCCGCCCAACACGATGCGCATGCCGCGTGATGCACAGTTCACCACCCCCGCCTTGAGCCGTACCTGGCCGAGAGGTACCCCTGGCAGATTGTGCAATGAGAAGGCGAAATCCGGCGCGACCGCGGCGAAGCGCGGATCAGCGACGACCCCGGCTGCGCCGTTTCCTGTTTCTTCCGCGGGCTGAAACATCAGCACGACACGGCCTTGAGCAGGCCGGCGGCGTCCAAATTGACGGCCAAGTGCGGCGAGGATTGCGGTATGTCCGTCGTGGCCACACATGTGAGACTTGCCTGGCACAAGGGACGAATGAGGCATGCCCGAAAGTTCGTGGATCGGCAGCGCGTCCAGCTCGGAGCGAAACAACACTGTCGGCCCCGCTTTGCCACTTTCGTAGATGGCCGCAACCCCGTGGCCGCCCAACCCAGTCAGTATCTGGTCCGGCCTTGTACTGGCGAGGAAGTCGGCGACCTCCTTTGCGGTTCTCTCCTCTTCATTGGAGATTTCCGGTTGCTGATGCAATTTGCGCCGCCAGGCCGTAAGCTCGACAACATCTTGGTCGGTAAGGGTCACGCTTTCCGCCTCCGCTTGCGCCAAACTCGCCAAACCGACGCGAGGCGTCAAGCGGCCAGTCGAAAGGCAGCACTACCATCCAATGAGCTAATTGCTACCTACCGATGCCTACGGTAACATTTGGTAGTGTGAAGGTGGATAGCGCCGACGCGATGCCGTAAATCATCGGTCTGAGTGTTGCGACGGCTGCCCCAAACCCCGCCCACCGCGCAATGCAGACGGCCCGCATTGGATTGATCCGATCGGGCCGTTCTTGCGTGACGTGCTGACCCCCAGCCGCATCTACCAGGTCAAGAGGCGGCAGCATTCCAACACTGTCAGACAGAGCAAGCAGCGGACCATGGGCCAACTGTACTCGGTCCCGGACGTTTCAATCTAGCCGTCCCCGAAACCCACATTCAGCCATCCGCATTACTGTTAATATTCAATGACATACGGATAAACGTTCAGTGGCAGGTCAAACGGTTTCGCTTGGTCAGCTGATGCCCGAAATCTCCTGCATGGCCTCGTAGGCCGAAAGCACGGTTTCCATCTGAGCGGTGTGCCCGGCTATAAAGTCTTCGCCATAAATGGTCTCGTCGGGATATTCTGTCACCAGCGTCAGCGGCGTGCTGTGGCGGTCGTCGACCGAACACAGGCAAGGGAAGCCGTTGATGATGCGGAAGCCGGTCTCGCCGGCATGTATCTCGTAGAGCGCGATCTGCGCGTCGTTGTAGGCGAGAAGGCCGGGGATCTTGCCCAGATGGGCGGTAACCTGATCAAGCATGCGTTCGGCGCGCGCCTCCCACCCTGCGTGATGGCGCATGACGAGGAAGAAGCCCTTCGGCAGCGTCCACATAGCGAAGTTGCGTGGCACGTAGCCCGATAGAGGCCGTGTCCATTCATGGCTCGGATAGCCGTGCAGGTTGACGTGCAGCTGTGCACCGGTCAGGCGCTGGGCCTCGATGCGAATGGCCTTTTCGTGCAGCACGCCGCGGGTGTTTTCCAGCGTGCGGTATTCAAGATCGTCGCCCATCGCAGTGTAGCGCGCGGCATGATGCATGTGGCGTGGATTGGCGGCCCGCAGCCTTTGATGCAGCGCATAGCCGTCAGGGTTTTCCATTGGGCTAACGCTGAAATGCGCGTTTGGCCGCCGTGCCAGCACCTTTGCCGCGCGCATGGCCCCAACGATGCCGGTATTTTCATTGGCGTGCTGGCCACCGCTGATGATGACGGGCGCATCCGTTCCCTTGACAAAGCGACCCAGTACAGGCCGGCCCGCGCGGCTCAGAGCTTCGAAGGGCTGGCCGCCGATGGCATCGAGCTCAGCGATCACCTGCGCGAAGAAGGGCGGCTCGCGCATCGTATCGACTGCGACAACAGGACCGCCAGTAATATGCGATGACAATGGCCGCACGCTGACCGCGACAGCGGGCACCGAGCCCTGCGCGATCTCAGGCACGATCTGGCCGGGACGAAGCCCCCGATCGCCGAGCGGACGGCCAGACTTCTTCTGGAAGACTTCAAGCAGCGAGAAGTAGAAATCCTCGTGCAGCGCCTCGCGCAGGCTGAGCACTTCGTAGCC
>NZ_JBFUKO010000437.1:0-4630 GCF_056400805.1 Aminobacter sp. P4_H6_2 | reverse complement strand
CCGGTACCATCATCGCCGAGGCCGGTGTTCCTTTGCAGATCGTGCAGGAAAAAGCCGATGCGGCGGGGCTGGTCTTTGGCGTCGACATCGGCGCGCGYGGCACSGCSACSRTCGGCGGCAACATCGCCACCAATGCSGGTGGCATYCGCGTGCTGCGCTACGGCAWKTWCCGCGCCCAGGTKCTSGGRCTGGARGCSGTGCTYGCCGACGGTACGGTGCTGTCCTCACTSMAMGGGCTTGCCAAGGACAATTCCGGMTACGATCTSARCCAGCTKTTCATYGGCAGCGAAGGCACGCTCGGYGTGGTCACTCGCGCCTGCCTCAAGCTACATCCCAAGCCCGTCACCCAGTCGGCCGCCTTCTGTTCGGTGCCCTCGCTCGATGCGGCCTTTGGCCTGCTCAAATTCCTGCGTGGCCGTCTTGGCAATCTGCTTTCCGGCTTCGAAGTCATCCTGGCGCCTTTGATGGGCGACATGGTCTCGTCCCTCGGGCTGACCGCTCCGGTTGCGCTTTCATCGCCTGTCTATGTGCTGACCGACATCCAGGGCATGGCGCCGGGCGCGGACGAGGAAGCCTTCACCGAGGCCCTTTCGCAAGCGATCGAGGACGGGCTGGTCGAGGATGTCGTGCTGTCGCAGTCGGAGCGCGAGTTCCAGGCGCTGTGGACCCTGCGCGACGACTGCAACCGCTTCCTGTTTGCCGAAGGCGCGATGCTCAGTCTCGATGTCAGCCTGCCGCTGCCGCGCATGGGCGAGTTCCTCGATCTGGCCAAGGCAGGCCAGACGCGCGCCGACCCAGTGGYGCGGGACTATGTCTTCGGCCACCTCGGCGACGGCAACCTGCATTATGTCGTGCGCACCGACAGGCCCAATGAGGTCGCCAAGGCGGTGTTCGACAGCGTCGCGCAAACGGGTGGCTCGATCTCGGCCGAGCACGGCATCGGTCTCGACAAGAAGGCCTATCTGCATCTGGCGCGGACGCCCGCCGAACTCGCTGCGATGCGCCGTCTCAAGGCAGCGCTTGACCCGCGTAACATCCTCAATCCGGGCCGCATCTTCGACATGCCGCCTGCCCCGCTCAACGTCTGAGAATCCACCATGACTGCAGTGAAGTCCCCCGATGATGGCGCCCAAAAGGTCGACATGCCCTCAGCGCTCGACGAGCGCTACACGCTCGAGCGCGGACGTATCCTTGTATCCGGCACGCAGGCGCTGGTGCGCCTGCCGATGGTCCAGCGCCAGCGCGACCTCGCGGCTGGCCTTAACACGGCGGGCTATGTCTCGGGCTATCGCGGCTCACCCTTAGCCGGCTTCGATCGCGAAATGGGCAGCGCCAAGAAATATCTCAAGGCCAGCCACGTCGTTTTCCAGCCCGGCCTCAATGAGGACATGGCGGCGACTGCTGTGTGGGGCACGCAGCAGACAGGCATGTTTCCTGGCGCGCGTTACGATGGCGTCTTTTCGATGTGGTACGGCAAGGGCCCCGGCGTCGACCGCACCATGGACGTCATCCGTCACGCCAACGCTGTCGGCACCAGCAAGCATGGCGGCGTGCTGCTGCTCGTCGGCGACGACCACGGCGCGGTGTCCTCGACCTTGCCGCACCAGAGCGAGCACAATCTGATTTCGGCCATGGTGCCGCTGCTGTCGCCGGCGGGCGTCGGTGAATATATCGACTACGGGCTGCTCGGCTGGGCGATGAGCCGCTATTCCGGCGCCTGGGTCGGTTTCAAGTGCCAAACCGAAATCGTCGAATGCTCGGCGAGCGTCGACCTCAATCCGACGCGCCTTGAGATCGTCACGCCCGACCTGCCCCTGCCGGCTGATGGCCTGTCGATGCGATGGCCCGACGGGCAGCAGGCGATGGAGCGCAGGCTCGAGACCAAGCTTGCGGCAGTGCTGGCCTTCGCCCGTGCGAATCGCCTCGACCGGCAGGTCTGGCCCTCCTCCAAGGCAAGGCTCGGCATTGTCTCGACGGGCAAATCCTGGCTCGACCTCAAGGGCGCGCTGTCGCTACTTGGCATCGATGAAGCCCGCGCCGCCGAACTCGGCCTCCGCCTGTACAAGGTCGGCATGGTCTGGCCGCTGGAACCGGAAGGCTTGCGCGAATTCGCTGACGGGCTGGAACAGGTCCTCGTTGTCGAGGAAAAGCGCCCCGTCATCGAAGAGCAGATCAAGTCGCAGCTGTTCAACCTGGCCGGCGACCGCCGGCCGCAGGTGTTTGGCAAGACGGGCCCGGACGGATCCCCTCTTCTGCCGTCGATCGGCGAAATCGGCGCGCTGTCGGTGGCCCGCGCCATCCTGCAATGGCTTGGCCCGAAAGATGCTGGCCTTGCCGCGCGCGCTGTACAGCTGTCAACCGTCGGGCTCCCCTCCCCTGTTGAGCCCGGCCTACTCAACCGCGAGCCCTATTTCTGCTCGGGCTGCCCGCACTCCACTTCGACAGTCGTGCCCAAGGGCAGCCGCGCCTCGACCGGCATTGGTTGCCACATGATGGTGATCGGCATGGAGCGCGACACCTCGACTTTCACCCAGATGGGCGGCGAAGGCGGCTCGTGGATCGGGTTGTCGCCCTTCACCGACGAGAAGCACATCTTCGTCAATATGGGCGACGGCACCTATTTCCATTCCGGCCTGCTCGCCATCCGCGCAGGCATCGCCGCCAAGGTCAACGCTACCTACAAGATCCTTTACAATGACGCCGTCGCCATGACGGGCGGCCAGCGCCATGACGGCGAGCTCTCGGTGGCCTCGATCGTCGGCCAGGTCCTGGCTGAAGGTGCCAAGCAGGTCGTCGTCGTTTCCGAACGGCCACAGCTGCTGGCTGGCGAGCTGCCGCGCTCGGTCAATGTACGCCATCGCGACGAGCTTGATCAGGTGCAGCGCGAGTTGCGCGAGGTCGAGGGCGTCACGGTGCTGGTCTACGATCAGGTCTGCGCCGCCGAAAAGCGCCGCCGCCGCAAGCGCGGCACCTACCCCGTCTCGCCCAAGCGCGCCTTCATCAACGAACTGGTCTGCGAAGGCTGTGGCGACTGCTCTGCGGTGTCGAACTGCATTTCCATCGAACCGCGCGAGACCGAGTTCGGTCGCAAGCGCGCCATCAACCAGTCGAGCTGCAACACCGACCTTTCCTGCACCAAGGGTTTTTGCCCCAGCTTCGTCACCATTGAAGGCGGACGCCTGCGCAAGCCGCGCGCCAAGGCCGCCGGTGGCGTAGATGCCAGCCTTGCCGAGCCCAATCGCCCTGCCCTGGGCAACGAGCCCTATAGCGTGCTGCTCACTGGCATCGGCGGCACAGGCGTCATAACGGTCAGCGCGATCCTCTCACAAGCCGCCCATCTCGACGGGCTGTCGCTGGTGACACTCGACCAGACCGGCCTCGCGCAGAAAAACGGTGCGGTGGTCTCGCATATAAGGCTTGCCCGGCAACCCGAAATGCTGAACGCGGCGCGCATCGGGCCCGGCGAGGCCGATCTGGTGCTCGGCTTCGATCTTGTGGTCGCAGCATCGCAGAACGCCATCGCCACCTTCGGCAAGGGTCGGACCAAGGCCGTGGTCGACGACCATGTCGCCCCGACTGCATCCTTTGTGAAAGACACCACCATCGACTTCCGCGAAAGTGCCACTTTGCGGCGGTTGCGCAATGCCGGTGGCGAGGACGCGCTCACGACTTTGCCCGCCATGAAGCTCGCGACCGCGGTCTTCGGCGACGCCATTGCCGCCAACATGTTCCTGCTGGGCCACGCCTGGCAAAAGGGGTTTGTGCCGATCAGCCGCGAGGCGATCGAAAAGGCCATCGACCTCAATGGCGCTGGCGTCGCCATGAACCGTGCCGCCTTTGCGTGGGGCCGGCGCTCGGCCGAGGATATGGACTTCGTCAGCCGGCAGGCGGGCGTCCTGTCGTTGCCCGCCGGCGAGGCAAAGACTCTCGACGAGATCGTCGCGCGCCGCGTTGATTTCCTCACCGGCTATCAGAACGCCGCTTATGCCGGGCGCTATCGTGCGCTGGTCGATAAAGCGCGGCGTGCCGAGACGGCGATTGCTGTGCCAGGGCAGGAAGCCTTCGCCCATGCGGTCGCCAAGGCCGCCTTCAAGCTGATGGCCTACAAGGATGAATATGAAGTGGCGCGGCTGCATCGAGATCCGGCGTTCCGGCAAAAGCTCGCCGAGCAGTTCGAAGGCGACTTCAAGCTGCAGTACAATCTGGCGCCGCCCATGCTGACCCGCACCGATCCGCGCACCGGCCATCCGGCCAAGATCGCCATTGGCCGCTGGA
The DNA here is from genome assembly GCF_056400805.1 of Aminobacter sp. P4_H6_2. NCBI lineage: Bacteria > Pseudomonadati > Pseudomonadota > Alphaproteobacteria > Hyphomicrobiales > Phyllobacteriaceae > Aminobacter > Aminobacter sp. P4_H6_2. Next base: position 355 of record NZ_JBFUKO010000437.1, on the reverse strand, counting down.
TCGAGCCAGCCTTCGCGGTGCTCGCCCGTCTCAAGGGCCTGCGCGGCACGCGCTTCGATCCGTTTGGCCGCACCGCCGAGCGCAAGATGGAGCGGCGCCTGACCGCCGACTATGTCGCGCTGGTCGAAGACCTGATCACGCGGCTTTCGGCGGACAATCTGCGCGCCGCGACCGAACTCGCGGCACTGCCGGACGAGATCCGCGGTTACGGACACGTGAAGCTCGCATCTGTTGAGCGTTTTGAAAATCGCAAGGTCGAGTTGCTCGCAGCCTTTGCGGAAGCCGCGGAAATCGCAGGCGGCCTGAGCCTCACTTCGGTAGCATCAATAGGCTGAATCGATCACGGCTGATCGAT
>NZ_JBFUKO010000436.1:0-4640 GCF_056400805.1 Aminobacter sp. P4_H6_2 | reverse complement strand
TTTTGGCCATGCACGATGACGTAGATGGGATAACCGCCGGATTCCAGGTTCGCGTTCTTGGCCAGTGCCGGATATTTGCCAGCACCAACTGCGCCTTGCCCTTTGTCCATGTGACAGGCCTGGCAGACGTTGGCATAGAGCTCCTGGCCAGTCTTTTCAGTGAAGTTGTCGCCGGAGCTGAAGGTGACACCCGCCGAATCGGCGAGGGCGCTCGCTGCGGTGAAGGCAGTGAAGAAGGCGGTGGCGGCCAGAAGGCCGAGTGAGCGCCTGGATTGCTGGGTCATGTCGACATCCTTGCGAAAACGAAGGTTGAGGGATGAACGGACATCGCCATCATCCCGCCACGACGCGTTGATGCAGCCTGGTGATCGCATCGAGCGACGACAGGATCGCGCCCTCCATCCACGCCGGGATGTAGGAGGCGTGCTCGCCGGCAAGCACGATGCGACCATCGATCTGGCAGAGATTGTCGTAATGCTCCTTGCGCGCCTCATCGGTCCAGTCGCCGGCGCATCCGAGCGTGAAGGGCGAGCGGTGCCAGGCCATGGAGATGCCGTTTTCGAACTCGTCCTTGTATTGCGGATGGATCTGCGAGCCATACTCGACGGCACGCTTGACGCGTTCTTCCGGCGCCATCGAGGTGAATTCGTAGGAGTGCGGTCCGTTCCAGGTGTAGGCGCCGAGCAGCACGCCCTTGCCGTCGGTGTTGAAGCTGGTGCTCGGATACGAAATCTGGGCAATCGGCAGGTCGGTATAGCTGACGCCGCCGAAGATTAGTTCGTCCTGTTCCCAGAAACGGCGCTTGAACTGAAGGCCGACCTTGACCGACGAGGCGTAGGGCACCGCTTCGATCRCCGCCTGCATCGGGGCGCCGACATTGATCTCGATCTGGCTGAGAATGGTCAGTGGAATGGTGCAGACGCACCAGTCGGCTTTTTCTTCCTTCATCGCGCCGGGGTTGGTCACGTCCTCGTAAGTGACGGTGACGCCCTTTTCGTCCTGATGGATCTTGGAGACCTTGGAGTTGTAGGTGATGAGGTCGCCGACTTCCTTGGTGAATGCCTTGCCGATCATGTCGATGCCGCCGACCGGCTGGAACATGGTCGTCTGGAACTCGTAGAGAGCAAAGTTAGCGAGACTGCCCCATAGGCGCGAGTTCAATATGTCTGTCAGGGCAATAGGATCGCTCGGAATTGGCGCCGCGCCCAGTCCGCCGCCGGGATCCYTGGCAAAGCCGCGGAATTCGGAGGTCGCTATGCTCTTTGTGTAAGCATAGTCCTTGTCGAGCGCGCCCCAGGAGCGCAGTGCTTCGACCAGCATCTCCTGGTCTTCCTTGGTCACGCCGCCTTCGAGCTTGCCGGTATGAGCGACCTTGGCGAGCAGTTCAGAGATATGGCCCTGGAAATCGATCTTGATGTCGCGGACACGCTGCGGCTTGCCGCCGAACGCCTTGGACGAATGTAGGAAGGCATTGTGATTGAGCTGCTGGAATGGCTCCAGTTTGACCCCAAGACGCTTGCAATAAGCCAGAAGCCCGTTGTGATGGTAGGGGATGCGCCACGGTCCCGGATTGATGTAGAGGCCTTCGTCGAACTCGCATTTCTGCGTCGCGCCACCAAGCTCGGTATAGGTGTCGCCGCCGCGCAGCGTCCAGTTTCGTCCGCCGGATCGCTTGTTGTATTCGAGGATCTTTACCTTGTATCCGACTTGGCGAAGCTCAAGTGCCGCAGTCATGCCGGCCAGGCCCGCACCCAAAATCAACACGGTGGCGCCCTTCGGATCGCCCTCCAGTTTGACCGGTCCCTTGTATCCGGACTCAACCGCGAGGCCGAGACTGGTCATCGCCTGATACATCGCCGCTGTACCGGCAGTCAGGCCGATCAACGACAGCAGGTTTCGCCTGCTCATTCCGCTAAAATGTTGGGATTGTTGCATTTTTCAGATCCTCCGGGCAACGGTCCGCTGTGGCCGCACGTTATCCGACTGGAGCACCATGGAACCTGACTCCAGCTGCACGGGCGAGCCTATGCCCAATACCGGTCGTGTCAACTGGGCCACAGTGGGCGATGCGGGAGGCTGGTTTGGGCCACCTAAAAGGTGGCGAAGGGTGTCGTTTCCATCCTGGGTAGTGCCCCCTGCTGCGGTTCGGCTTACACGTTCAATTTACTGGCGGTACAGCTTTTTCAGGGTCCCATCTCGGCTTGAGCGGCATAAAATGCCGGATCGCGGAGTGTAGGGAAAATGTCCAAAGCGCTCTTCGTCGCTGCCACCTTGGCCTTGGCTGCACTTGCCGAACCGGCATTCGCCGACGTTCTTGTCGCCAAGGTCAATATCTCGACCCAGACAATGACCGTCAGCATGGATGGGCGGGTACTCCACCAGTGGTCCGTGTCGACGGCGCGCAAGGGCTATGTCACCCCGCGCGGCAGTTGGYGACCCAAACGCCTGAATCTCATGTGGTACTCAAGCAAGTATGAAAACTCGCCGATGCCCTATTCGGTTTTCTACAATGGCGGCTACGCCATCCACGGCACAGCTTTCGTAAGGCAACTTGGCCGCCCGGCATCGCATGGCTGCGTACGGCTTCAGATCGCGAACGCCGCCGAATTCTACGCGCTGGTCAGGGAAGTTGGGCCGAGCAAGACGCGAATCGTGGTCACCAACGAGGCGAGCGGCTTTTGAGCTGCATGAGCGCCGGTCGCATTTTTACATCGGGTTTAGGTGACGTTGCGGCAATTCTGTTGCGCAATTGTCTCACCTGCGCCGTGAAACGCGCTTCGTAAACCGCAATCGGAGGTGCAAATCATACCCCGCAACGAAAGCGGCTGCTAATATGCAGACGCTTGTCGAAGGGAATTTCATGACATTGGTTTTGGTCGCCGCATATGCTGCTGCCAGCTGGATTTAAGTCGGGGTGACGGGCATCGGAAAGACCGGGGAGTGGGGATTCCCCGGTCTTTCTATTTTAGGCGGCACCTTAGCCCTCCGAACCAAGTTCTTTTCCCTGCATAGATAAATTTTGCCGTAGACTGCCATTTCAAGGCATTTCCTTTCAGTCGGTGCCTCGGTAGGACTCATCCTCAGGGAGTTCGCCGAATGAAGTCAGAACCACACGTAGCGCTTTCGGAACCCGTTTCCGACGAGGTTCGCAAGACCACCTGCTACATGTGCGCCTGCCGCTGCGGCATCGACGTCCACATCAAGGACGGCAAGATCCGCTACATCGAAGGTAATCGCGATCATCCGGTCAATCGCGGCGTTTTGTGCGCCAAGGGCTCGGCTGGCATCATGCAGCATTACGCCCCGGCTCGGCTGCGGGCGCCGCTGCTCAGGACCGGTCCGCGCGGTTCGGGCGAGTTCAAGGAGATTTCCTGGGACGAGGCATTGTCGCTCGCGACCAGCTGGCTGGACGGGGTGCGGCACGAAGATCCGAAAAAACTTGCCTTTTTCACCGGGCGCGACCAGTCGCAGTCGCTGACTGGCTTTTGGGCACAGCAGTTCGGCACGCCGAACTACGCCGCGCATGGCGGCTTCTGCTCGGTCAACATGGCAGCGGCCGGTATCATGACCATCGGCGGGGCGTTCTGGGAGTTCGGTGCGCCCGATTGGGATCGGACAAAGCTGTTCGTCATGTTCGGCGTTGCCGAGGACCATGATTCCAACCCGATCAAGATCGGCATTTCGAAGCTCAAGAAACGCGGCGCGCGCTTCGTTTCGGTCAATCCGGTGCGCACCGGCTATTCGTCCGTCGCCGACAACTGGATCGGCATCCGCCCCGGCACCGACGGTCTGCTGATCCTTGCCGTGGTGCACGAACTGCTCAAGGCGCGGAAGATCGACGTCGATTACATCGTGCGTTATTCCAACGCGACCTGGCTGGTGGTCGACGCTCCCGGAACTGCCGAACACGGGCTTTTCGTGCGTGACGACAATGGCAAGCCGCAGATCTTTGAAACCGTGACCGAGCATGTCGTGCCGCTCGGCACCAAAGGCGCGCGGGCGGCACTTTCGGGCCGTTTCGAGCTACCCGACGGCCGCTTCGCGGTGCCGTCATTCCAGTTGCTCGCCGAAAAATATCTCGACCCGCAATATACGCCGGAGGCGGTTGCCCAAGAGACCGGCGTGTCGGTCGAGACCATCCGTGGTCTGGCCGCCGAGATCGCGCGTGTCGCATTCGATGAGGCGATCAGCATCGACCAGCCATGGACGGATATGAACGGCGAGCGACACGAAGCGTTTATCGGCCGGCCGGTCTCATTCCATGCGATGCGCGGGATTTCGGCCCACTCCAACGGGTTCCAGACGGCTCGCGCCCTGCACATGCTGCAGGTGCTGATCGGCGCGGTCGACTGTCCCGGCGCCTTCCGCTTCGAGCCGCCTTATCCAAAGCCCATCGAGGCGCATCCGACGCCGCACGGCAAAGCCGAACATTTTGGTTCCAACAAGCCGCTTTCGGGCCCGCATCTCGGCTTTCCCAGGGGACCCGAAGACCTGTTGATCGACGCCGAAGGCCGGCCGATGCGCATCGACAAGGCGTTCTCCTGGGATGCGCCGATCTCGGCGCATGGGCTGATGCACATGGTGATCGCCAACGCGCATGCCGGCGACCCGTACCCGATCGATCTCATGTTCCTCTACAT
>NZ_JBFUKO010000435.1:0-4651 GCF_056400805.1 Aminobacter sp. P4_H6_2 | reverse complement strand
GGGGAGAAGAGCGCTACCCATGCGCGATCATCACGTGGCGCACGGCGGTGTAGTCCTCCAGCGCGTAGACCGACATATCCTTGCCGTAGCCGGACTGCTTGAGACCGCCATGCGGCATCTCGTTGGTCAGCATGAAGTGCGTGTTGATCCAGGTGCAGCCATATTGCAGCCGAGCAGCCGTCGACATGCCGCGCGAGATGTCCTTGGTCCACACCGATGACGCCAGTCCGTAATCGCTGTCATTGGCCCAGTTGACCGCCTCGTCGGCATCCGAAAACCGCGTCACTGACACCACCGGCCCGAACACCTCGCGGCGCACGATCTCGTCTTCCTGTAGCGCGCCGGCAACGACGGTCGGCTGGTAATAGAAGCCACCGCCCTCGCCGGGCTTGCCGCCGGTGGTGATTTCGATGTGCTTGAGTTCAGAGGCGCGCTCGACGAACGAGGCGACGCGGTCGCGCTGGCGCCTGGAGATCAACGGCCCGATCTCGTTTTCGGTGTCGTCGGCATGGCCGAAACGAATTGTCGAGACAGCCGACGACAGGTCGGCGACGAGCTTGTCGTAGACGCGCTTGCCTGCATAGATGCGGCAGGCGGCAGTGCAGTCCTGGCCGGCATTGTAGTAGCCGAAGGCGCGCAGGCCGCTGACCACCGCGTCGATATCGGCGTCGTCGAAAACGATGACCGGCGCCTTGCCGCCGAGTTCGAGATGGGTGCGCTTGACCGACTTGGCCGCCGCCTGCAGCACCTTCTTGCCGGTGGCGACATCGCCGGTGATCGAGATCATGTTGACCTTGGCATGGTTGATCAGCGTGTTGCCGACGCTCTCACCACGTCCGAGCACGACATTGACCACGCCTTCGGGCAACACCTCGGCGAGGATTTTGGCCAGCTTGAGTGCCGTCAGCGGCGTCTGCTCCGACGGCTTGAAGACCACGGTGTTGCCGCCGGCAATGGCCGGCGCGAGTTTCCACGCCATCATCATCAGCGGGTAATTCCACGGCGCGATGGAAGCGACGATACCGATCGGATCACGGCGGATCATCGAAGTGTGTCCGGGCAGATATTCGCCCGCCACCAGCCCAGGCATCGAGCGTACAGCACCGGCAAAGAAGCGGTAGCAGTCGACGATGGCAGGTATCTCGTCATTGAGCACGGCATTGATCGGCTTGCCGCAATTGAGCGCTTCGAGCCTGGCGAAACCTTCCGCCTCCGCCTCGATCCGGTCGGCGATCTTGAGCAGATAGCCCGAGCGCTGCGCCGGCGTGGTCTTCGACCAGCCTGCAAAAGCTTTTTCGGCAGCGGCGACCGCAGCCTCGATCTGTGCTTGCGAGGCCTCGGGCAGGCTGAGGATCGTCTCGCCGGTGCGCGGGTTGAGGATCGCTTCTTCCGTCTCGGTCCCTTTTTCGAACTTCGAGCCGATCAGCATCTGGGTGTCCATGACTTCTCCCTTTCGATCTTATTTGCCGGCGCCGGCGATCTGGTCGCCTTCGCGGGTCAGGTAATAGGCAATGAGGATGGGCAACAGCGTCGCGAGAACCACGACCATGGCAACGACATTGGTGACCGGGCGCTGGCGCGGCCGCACCAGCTCCTCGAGCATCCAGATCGGCAGCGTCTGCTGCTGGCCGGCGGTGAAGGTGGTGACGATGACTTCGTCGAACGACAACGCAAAGGCGAGCATGCCGCCGGCGAGCAGCGCTGTACCGATGTTGGGAAGGATCACATGCCTGAACGTCTGGAAACCGTCGGCGCCGAGGTCCATCGACGCCTCGATCAGCGAGCCCGAGGTGCGGCGGAACCGGGCGACCGCGTTGTTGTAGACGACAACGACGCAGAAAGTGGCGTGGCCGAGAACGATCGTCCAGAACGAGAACGGGATCTCGGCCAGGCTGAAGGCCGAGCGCAAGGCGATACCGGTGATGATGCCGGGCAATGCAATTGGCAGGATGACCAGCAGCGAAATCGCCTCGCGGCCGAAGAAACGCGTCTGGCTGACGGCAGCGGCGCAAAGTGTGCCGAGCACCAGCGCAATCGCTGTCGAAATCGCTGCGACCTGGACCGAAAGTCCCAAAGCCTGCCAGACGTCAGGACGTCCCCAGGTGACCGCGAACCACTGCGTGGTCAGTCCCGGTGGCGGCCATTGGTAACTCTTCTCCTCGGTGGTGAAGGCGTAGACGAAGATCAGCAGGATCGGCAGATGCAGGAAAGCGAGGCCCGCCGCGGCGGCGATCTTGATGCCAAGCGGTGCCGATTGCGAACGGTCAGAGCGCATCGAAGGCCCCCATGCGTTTGGCGCCCCAGAGATAGAAGCCCATGATGACGATCGGCACGACGGTGAAGGCGGCGGCGAGCGGGATGTTGCCGGCGGTACCCTGCTGGGCATAGACGGCCTGGCCGATGAACAGCCTGGAGGTGCCAATGATCTGCGGGATGATGTAGTCGCCCAGCGTCAGCGAGAATGTGAAGATCGAACCTGCGACGATGCCCGGCAGCGCCAGCGGAAACAGTACGTTGCGGAACGTCTGGCCGGGCGACGCCCCCAGATCGGACGAGGCTTCGACGAGGTTGGCCGGCACGCGTTCGAGCGCTGCCTGGATCGGCAGGATCATGAACGGCAGCCAGACATAGACGAAGACAATGAAAGTGCCGGTGAACGACACCGATAGCGAATTGCCACCGACGATCGGCAGCGACAGCCAGYTGTCGAGCAGCCACGACAGATGCAGCTTGCCGAAAAGCCAGGTGAGGATGCCTTCCTTGGCAAGGATCAGCTTCCAGGCGTAGATCTTGACCAGATAGCTCGACCAAAGAGGCAGCATGACACCGAGATAAAACAGCGCCTTCCATTTGCCGCGAGCGTATCGCGCCGCGTAATAGGCGATCGGGAACGCAACGACAGCCGAAGCGAGCGTCACCATCGCAGCCATCGTCACCGTGCGGACGATGATGTCGACATTCGCCGCCTGGAACAGGTCGCCATAGGTCTTGAGCGTGAAGTGGCGGTCGATGAGGCCGGAATACTCGTCGATCGAAAAGAAGCTTTGCGCCAGCAGCGCTAGCAGCGAGCCGATATAGATGACGCCGAGCCAGAGCAGCGGCGGCGCGAGCATCAAAAACAGCAGCAGCCCCGGCCGGCGCCACAACAGGTCTGACAACGAACCGGCGAGACCGCCGCGCTTGGGCAGGATCGCTGCGGCTGCGCTCGCGCTGGTGATGGCGTCGACACTCACGCCTGGTCCTCCATCAGATGGAGCTGGTCGCGATTGAAGGTGAGCACGACATGCTCTCCATCGTCGGGCAGCGACGTGCCTGCGGGCACGGTGGCATGCAGTCTCAGACCGCCGGCATCGAGCGCCAGCTTGGTAGCGGCTCCGAGATAATGCCTGGACACGACACGCGCTGCGACGCCGTCCCCGGTAGCACCCCGCCCGACGCGGATCGATTCCGGACGCAGGCTGCCCCAGCGGCGCTGGCCGGCATAACGCTGGACGAAGTCTGGCGGCAGCACATTGGACGAACCGACGAAATCGGCGACGAAGCGCGATGCCGGACGCTGGTATATCTCCTCCGGCGCGCCTACCTGCATGATGCGGCCATCATTGAACACCGCGACCCGGTCGGCCATCGACAGCGCCTCGCCCTGGTCGTGGGTGACGAAGACAAAGGTGATGCCGAGCGCCTTTTGCAGCGCCTTGAGTTCTTCCTGCATGCTCTCGCGCAGCTTGAGATCGAGCGCGCCGAGCGGTTCGTCGAGCAAAAGCACTTTTGGCTTGTTGACCAGGGCGCGGGCGAGCGCCACGCGCTGGCGCTGGCCACCCGAGAGCTGCCCCGGCCGACGCGAACCGTAGCCCGGCAACTGCACCAGCCTGAGCGTATCTTCGGCGGCGCGGTGGCGTTCGTCCTTGCTCACGCCCTTGACCATCAGCCCATAGGCGACATTGTCGAGAACGTTGAGATGCGGAAACAGCGCGTAGTCCTGGAACACCGTGTTGACGTTGCGACGATAGGGCGGCACGCCCTCGGCACGCTCGCCAAAGATCGAGATACTGCCCGAGGTCGGCTGCTCGAAGCCGGCGATGAGGCGCAGGCAAGTCGTCTTGCCCGAACCCGACGGCCCCAGCATGGCGAAGAACTCACCCGGCTGTATCTCGAGGTCGACCGCATCGACGGCGCGCACCGCGCCGAAATGGCGGGAGGTCTTTTGAAAGGCGACTGCTGGGGTCATTGAAGGCTGTCCTGATGGTTGGCTCGCCATCTGCGAACCTCGGCGCCGTCCCTCATCCGCCTGCCGGCACCTTCTCCCCGTGAATGACGGGACAAGGACGAAGCGGTGACGTGGACGCCCCCCTCCCCGTTTTACGGGGAGAGGGTAAGGGTGAGGGGCATCGCAACGCTAAACGTTAGGCCTACCGTCCGCCAATCACGCCGATATAGTCCGACACCCAGCGGTAGTAGGGCACGCACTGGTCGTTCTGGGTGGCGCATTTCGACACCGGCGTCTTCCAGAACTTGATCTTGGCGAATTCTTCGAAGCCGTTGGTCTTGCAGCCTTCGTCGCCGAGCAACGCATTGCCCTTGCAAGCGGCCGGCACGGCCGGGTTCGAACCGAACCAGGAGGCAAGATCGCCCTGCAGCTTGGGGTTCAGCG
>NZ_JBFUKO010000434.1:0-4660 GCF_056400805.1 Aminobacter sp. P4_H6_2 | reverse complement strand
CACAAGGGCAGTGTTGAGATCGCGGCGTTCCAGTTCGTCAAGCACGGTGCCGAAGATCATCGCGCCGGTCGCACCCAGCGGGTGGCCCATGGCAATGGCGCCGCCATTGACGTTGATCTTGTCGTGCGGGATCTCGAAAGCCTGCATGTAGCGCAGCACCACCGAGGCGAAGGCCTCGTTGAGCTCAAACAGGTCGATATCCGACAGCTTCATCTTGGCGCGCTTCAAAAGCTTCTCGGTGACGTCGACCGGACCGGTCAGCATGATTGCCGGCTCGGAACCGATGTTGGAGAAGGCGCGGATGCGCGCGCGCGGCTTGAGGCCCAGCGTCTTGCCGGCCTTCTTGGAGCCGAGCAGCACGGCGGCAGCGCCATCGACGATGCCCGAAGAGTTGCCGGCATGGTGGACGTGGTTGATCTCTTCGAGTTCGGGATAGCGCTGCACGGCGACCGCGTCGAAGCCGCCCATCTCGCCGGGAATGACAAAAGCCGGATTGAGCTGGCCGAGCGACTGCATGTCGGTTGTCGGGCGCATGTGCTCGTCATGGTCGAGGATGGTCAGCCCGTTCTGATCCCTGACCGGCACCACCGACTTCTTGAAGTAGCCCTTCTCCCAAGCCTTGGCGGCGCGCTTCTGGCTTTCGACCGCATAGCCGTCGACGTCGTCGCGCGAGAAGCCGTATTTGGTGGCGATCAGGTCGGCCGACACGCCCTGTGGCATGAACCAGGCCGGCATGCCGACCGAAGGGTCCATGAACCAGGCGCCGCCCGACATGCCCATGCCGACGCGCGACATCGATTCTACGCCGCCGGCAATGACGATCTCGTCGGCACCTTGCGCGATCTTGGCCGCACCAAAGTTGATGGCGTCGAGACCCGAGGCGCAAAAGCGCGAGATCTGCATGCCCGGCGCCTTGTTGTCGTAGCCGGCCTCGAAGGCGGCCGAACGCGGGATCACCGAACCTGCTTCGCCGACAGGATCGACGCAGCCGAAGATGATGTCGTCGACCTCGGCGGTATCGAGCCCGTTGCGGTCGCGCAGCGCCTCCAGCACCTTGGCGCCAAGGCGCACCGCCGGYACTTCGTGCAGCGATCCGTCCTTCTTGCCGCGTCCGCGCGGCGTGCGCACGGCGTCATAGACAAAAGCGTCAGCCATTTTTCTGCTCCTTGGGTTTCCAGATCGGCGGCTCAGAGCGAGCGGGCGATCAGCAACTTCATGATCTCGTTGGTGCCGCCATAGATGCGCTGCACGCGCGCGTCGCGGTACATGCGGGCGATCGGGTATTCATTCATATAGCCATAGCCGCCAAACAATTGCAGGCATTCGTCGACGATCTTGCACTGCAGGTCCGACAGCCAATACTTGGCCATCGAAGCAGTTACCGGATCTAGCCCGCCAGAAATATGACGGGCAACACAGTCATTGTAAAAGACCCGCCCGATGGTCGCCTCGGTCTTGAGCTCGGCCAGCTTGAACTGGGTGTTCTGGAAATCCAGAACCGCCTTGCCGAAAGCCTTGCGCTCCCTAACGTAGTCGATGGTCACGGCCAACGCGCGCTCGATCATGGCGATCGCGCCAGTACCGATCTGCAGTCGCTCCTGCGGCAGCTGCTGCATCAGCTGGACGAAACCCTGGCCCTCTTCCTGTCCTAGCAGGTTGGAGGTCGGCACGCGCACGTCGTTGAAGAACAGCTCGGAGGTGTCGTTGGCCTTCAGCCCGATCTTGTCGAGGTTGCGGCCGCGCTCGAAACCCTCGACCTCGTCGGTCTCGACCACGATCAGAGAGGTGCCCTTGGCGCCCTTGGACGGATCGGTCTTGGTCACCACGATGATCAGGTTCGCCAACTGGCCATTGGTGATGAAAGTCTTGGAGCCGTTGATGCAGTACTGGTTGCCATCTTTTTCGGCGCGCGTCTTGACGCCCTGCAGGTCGGAGCCGGCACCCGGCTCGGTCATGGCGATGGCGCCGATCAGCTCGCCGGTCGCCATCTTCGGCAGCCACTTCTTCTTCTGCTCTTCCGAGCCGTAATGGAGAATGTATGGGGCAACGATCGAATTGTGCAGGGCGATGCCGAAGCCGTCGACGCCGACATGGCCGATCGCCTCGATGATCGCGCTCTCATGGGCGAATGTGCCGCCCGAGCCGCCATATTCCTCGGGCATCGAGGCGCAGAGCAGGCCGGCGGCACCGGCTTTCTCCCAGCTCGCACGGTCGACCATCTCGTTCTTCTCGAACGCCTCGTAGTGCGGCAGGATTTCCTCCGACATGAAGCGGTGCGCCATGTCATAGAGCATCGCCACGTCGTCCGCCGCCCAGGCGGGTTTGGGCAATGAAAGGACTTCGGCTGGGTTGATCATGCACTTCCTCCCAAAGACAACACCCGGTCACCCCCCTCTGCCCTGCCGGGCATCTCCCCCTCAAGGGGGGAGATTGGCAGCTTCAGCCACCGCGCCCGCCCTGCAACTTTGCCGATTGGCGCAAGCCGTGATGACAGCCAATCTCCCCCCTTGAGGGGGAGATGCCCGGCAGGGCAGAGGGGGGTGCCAAGCGCCAAATCAACCTCCTCGGGCTCAGAACGCCTCCGCGGCAAGCGCCATCATCGTCGCCGAGCCGGTCGACAGGCGCGCCAGATGCGCCGAGGTCTCGGGCATCACGCGTTCCATGAAATAGCGGCCGGTCACAAGCTTGGTCTCGTAGAACTCCGCCGAGCCATTGGCGCCGGTCGCAAGCTTGTCCTGCGCCGACTTGGCCATCCGGCCCCACATGTAGCCGAGCGCCACCAGGCCGAAGAGGTGCATATAGTCGGTCGAGGCAGCACCGGCATTGTCCGGATTGGCCATGCCGTTCTGCACCAGCCACATGGTCGCCGCCTGCAGGTCGTTGAGGCCCTTTTTCAGCGACTTGGTGTAAGCCGCCATCTGTTCGTCGCCACGATTGGCTTCGCAGAACTCGCCGACTTCCTTGAAGAATGCCTGGACGGCGCGGCCGCCATTGAGGCCGAGCTTGCGGCCGACGAGATCGAGCGCCTGCACGCCATTGGCGCCCTCATAGATCATGGCGATGCGGGCATCGCGCACGAACTGGCTCATGCCGTGCTCTTCGATGTAGCCGTGGCCGCCGAACACCTGCTGGGCCATCACGGCATGCTCGAAGCCCTTGTCGGTCAACACGCCCTTCACCACCGGCGTCATCAGGCCCATGTGGTCGTCCGCCGACTGGCGTTCGCCRGCGTCCTCGGAGCGGTGAGCGACGTCGGAATTGATCGCAGTCCACAGCACCAGCGCACGGCCGGCCTCGTTGAAGGCCTTCATGGTCATCAGCGCGCGGCGGATGTCGGGGTGGACGATGATCGGATCGGCCTTCTTGTCGGGCGCCTTCGGACCGGTCAGCGAACGGCCCTGGATGCGGTCCTTGGCATAGGCGACGGCATTCTGGTAGGCGACCTCGGAGACCGCCAGGCCCTGCAGGCCGACGCCGAGCCGGGCCTCGTTCATCATCGTGAACATCGCCTTCAGGCCGCCATTGGCCTCGCCGAGCAAGAAGCCCTCGGCCTCGTCATAGTTCATGACGCAGGTCGAGTTGCCGTGGATGCCCATCTTCTCTTCGATCGAGCCACACGAAACCGCATTGCGCGTGCCGGGATTGCCCGAGGCGTCGAGATTGAATTTTGGCACGATGAACAGCGAAATGCCCTTCACCCCTTCCGGCGCGCCCTCGATGCGGGCCAGCACCAGATGGATGATGTTGTCCGACATGTCGTGTTCGCCGGCCGAGATGAAAATCTTCTGGCCAGAAATCTTGTAGGAGCCGTCGCCGTTCGGCACGGCCTTCGAGCGCAGCAGGCCGAGGTCCGTGCCGCAATGCGGCTCGGTCAGGTTCATGGTGCCGGTCCACGCGCCCTCGACCATTCTGGGCAGCCAGGTCGCCTTCTGCTCGTCGGTGCCGTGGACAAGCACTGCGGCGATCGCACCCTGGGTCAGGCCGGGATACATCATCAGCGCCATGTTGGCCGCCGACATGTATTCGCCCACCGCCGAGTGAACCGTGTAGGGCAAGCCCTGGCCACCGTGTTCGGCAGGCACGGCCAACCCCATCCATCCGCCTTCGCGATACTGGTCGAACGCTTCCTTGAAGCCCTTCGGTGTGGTGACAGAGCCGTCGTCGTCGCGGACGCAGCCCTCCATGTCGCCGACGCGGTTGAGCGGATGCATGACGTTTTCGGCGAGCTTGGCGCCCTCGGCGAGGATCGCTTCGAGAACGTCGGGGCTGGCGTCGGAGAAGCCGGCAAGATTGCTGTAGCGCTCGTAGCCGAGCACATCATTCAGCACAAAAAGCGTGTCTTGGACCGGCGCCCGGAATATCGGCATTGCTTTTCCTCCAGCAAATGTAAACCGGTTCCGGCCAGACGGTATGCGACGGGGAACCGCTTGTCGAACGGGGATTAGCAAAAATTGACGTTTGCGTAAACGTCAATTTTTGTGAATCCGCGTTCCGGCGAAATTTTCGGTGTTTTTGGATCTTCTTGGGAGGTCGCCATCTCTTGCGACAGGACGCGTTTGGACCGGGTCTGACTTCCTGTAGCCCTCTTGGTAAGCCTGTCGAACCACGAGACTGAAAGGCGGCAAGTCATTGGCCGCTGTAACCCTCATCGACATCACGG
>NZ_JBFUKO010000433.1:0-4660 GCF_056400805.1 Aminobacter sp. P4_H6_2 | reverse complement strand
CCTTGGTGATCTGTGCGGCAAAGCGCGCTTGTTCGATTGAGCGGCCATAGCGATAGGCTGCGGTATGGCTCAAGATGAGACTGCCCATCAGGGCGGCGGCGTATGCGGCGACCAGAGCCGCCCTCATTCACCGAATTCCGCCTTGAGCCCCTTCACCGCCTTGAACAGATCGTTCCGCCGCTTGATGCCGTAGATGGCGAAGGCGACGATGACGGCGACAATCGCGAGCTGGACGCGCCAGTCGAGATTGCCGAAAGCGGCCAGCGGCGCGCCGATGCCGGTCAACAGCCAGGTCCAGAAGGTCTTGCTCTTGGTCGTCGGGGTTTCAAGTTCGCCGGGGTCGGCCACGACAGGCTTTTCGATGATAACCGGCTCGGCTTGGGTGGTGGCCTGCGCCCCATTTCCTGCCGCCTTCACCCGGTTAAGAACCGCCTCGACCCGTGCGGGCGTCGTGCCGACCTTGTTGATGCCGTCGCCCAGATAGTAGCTATCACCGCGCTTGAGCTGGCGATGAGCGCCCTTGCAGGCTGCAAGAACCGGGAAACTGGCCCACTCCATAGCCAMCCGCTTGCCGAACTCGGTGCGATCGATCTTGCCGGCCATGAACGCTTCATAGCCGCGSCGCTTCAGCAGGTGRWAGSCAAGCCGGTCCTGGAAGTCSGMGTTGAAKAYCTGGGYGCCGCTCAGGTGCAGTTCCTTCGACAGGTCGATCAGMGTMGCSCGCATGAACTGCGMAGCACCGGCRGCMGAWGACGCCTTRTCGGAACCGAACTTCTTRGCCCAAGCCTTYGTYGCCCACGTCTTCTGAGCGTCGATSAGGTCGCCMAGCGTCATCTTGGTGATSGGCTTGGRAAGGCCGCTTTGGCGATTGCCGAAGATCGTYTCGTAGCACTCRGGCGGGGCCTTCCCGGCGTCTGTTCGATAAATGAAGTCGAGCAGAAGCGCCGCGCCCGGGGGAACGGTGTTGTCCATGGAACTATTCCTTTGATTTTGGGTTGTGTGCGCCAAAGGAGGCGCGGGCCATTGGCCTATGGAGAAAGCCACCCTACCCGCGGCAAGCCGATGACTATCGAAGACACTGTTTTCGTCGTGGCGCTCGTCGCCGTGGCCAGTGCCATATTGTGGTTGGTTGGCCTGTAGCGAGGTATCAAATGAACTGGGCCGACTGGCTTTTTGTCGCCGTCACATTTGCCACGGCGAGCGCTATTCTGTGGCAGCTCGGGTACTAGGGCCCCGTTTCCGGTCATCCAAGTCAGACGCAGGCGTCAGCGGGCGACCGGCAGGACGCCGGCGCGGCTAGATCGCATTCGCCGTCACAAACAACGCATCCACCGTCTCTTCGGAAAGCCCAAGCTCAAGGGCAACCGCCTGCAGGTACGGGTGGTCGCGAGCGATATACGTCGCCTTGCGCCACCAGATGCGGACAGGCTCATACGGGTACGCGTCGATCAAGGCATTAATCCGCCCGAGCAACACCCCGTCATCGTAGCGATACAGCGCGATCTCAGCCTGCGCGGGTGAGACTTGGGAAGGTACGGTAGCCGGCGGATTGCGGTAGGCCACAAATTCGGGGTGATCTTCGGAGATTTCTTCCTCAGCGTATTCTGCCTGGAAGTTCGCGTAATCCGCGATGATCTTGCCAGCAACGCGCTCTACAAACCGGCTCATGCTGCCCTCCCTCGTTTATCGTGATAACCCCAAGTAATCAGCTTATTGGTGGCTAGTGTTGGCGAGTACAACTGTACTTCATACCAAAGCTGACCACTTGTGTTCGTAATAAATGTTCCGTCTATTAATACAATATCGTTTTCGCTACCGGTGATTGCTGAGCCGGGGGATGCGATTTGCTGCCACGCAAACGCAGCATTGCCTATATTTGCACCCCCTATTCTTACAATAACGTTTGCCCCACCTGAGCAATATAGCGTATTGCTCATGATTGGATTAACTTGAATTCCAATTGGAACGGAAACAGTTATGACAATTGGACCACTCGTTGCGGCAGAACTAGAGCGATCCTCAACCGGTGTTTTGTATAAAAACCTGTCCCCATCTTGAGCGAAGGGAACAAAAACCCCGGCAAGCCGCCTAGCTGACCCAATTCTCCGGTAATGATTGTAACCAGCCGGGTAATTCGGTTGCGTCGTTGGGTTGAGCGACTTCGACATGCCACGCGAGACGTTGACCCCGTTGCTGATCACAAAGCAGTGCCACCAGCCATCGCTTATCGCTGCGTCAAAACGGCCACCGTTTCCAGTGCCATACACAACGTCCAATTGCATGGTGCCAGCGGCGATTGTCATGAGAATTGGCAGTGCGTCCGAACTCGCACATGACAAGGGCGGATTGTCAATGTCATTCGTAGGATCGATAGAACTGTTTGCAATGTCGGCACCAAGTGAAATGTAACCCGGCACAACTGCTAAACCCCACTCAGGAGCAGTTAACGCCGTATTCTGGCGCAGTGACTGACCCGCCGCACCCTTCGGCAAACGCGCCCAACTCGACGCGCCGCGATACATAATATCTCCTTCCGCAGGCGAACCGACCATGCCTTTGAGTAGCTTTCCAGTAGGGCCGTCGAACAGTGCAAGCTGTCCGTCAACCGACGATACCGGCCCGACGACATCGCCCGTACCGGTGCCATCCTGGCCCTTCACAGCCATCAATTCCCAGAAGGCGTTTGACGTAGCGGGCAAGGCTGGCGGTGCGTTGCCTGTCGTCGGCTGCAATGCGACCCAGCTTGACCCACCGTCCCGCACGACATCGTTGGCCAGATACGCGGTTGCGCCGCTGTATGCGCCGCGGAACCTGAAGCTATCGCCCTTGGCTGCCGTGACCTTCCAAACCGTCTGCCAATTGGCGCCGACGCCCGGCTCGGTGGCCGCGCCTGAAGTGTGCGCCACAAAGCAGCGGTAGGACGTGCCGTTGCGCGTCAGGCCATCATTATACTCGTAGGCTGTCGCCGTCGCCCATCCGGCTTCGATCCAGCGCAACACACCTGCCGGACCTTCGGGGCCGGTGAGGCCAAATGGCCCATCCCAACCGGATGCCGTACGTCTGTAGATGTCCAGGCCATAGCCGATCTCGACACGCAGCCAAAGGTAGCCGACGGCCGGCACCGGCGACAAAGCATTGCGCTCGGCCAATGTGCCAGCGCCGTCGGGATGGATACCAGCCAGCGATAGCTTGGTCAGGATCTGAGCTAGGCGATCGTTGATCCACGTCGCGCGCACGGCCTCTGAGGTCTCGCGCGCAATAGCATAGCCACCGCTCGCCGTCGCCCCTGGCCATGGGTAGGCCAGTGTAAGCGACGTGTCGCTCTCTACGCTGATGATCGGCACCGACTGCCCAGCGAAGCTGAACATGCCACCCGTCACCAGCGCCACATTCCAAGCAGTGTCTGTGCCTGCCACAATAGGCAGGCCATTCGACACGGAAACCGTGCCGGCCGAATAAACCGAAGATGTCATGATTTGCCCTTAGAGGCTGAAGTTGATGTTCGCCGCCGCTATGTGTCGAGGACGTTGTCCAAGACCCAGTACCGCCAAGTGGTCGGCACATCTAAATAGAAGTTCGAGCCGTAGTCCTTGACGACCATGATGTCGAAACCGGCCGTATCGACGGACACCTGGTAATGCGGATGTTGGCGGCCGTAGGTGTTGTTCGCCACCCAATATCGCACCGGCGTGACGTCAATGCCGCCATCCGATCGAATACCAGCGGCAAACACCGGTGGCGGACGAGTGAACCCCTTCGAGAAGTTCACCCGCGCACGCTTATATCGATCGCCACCGGTTCCGGCGAAGTCAGCGACGCCCACAAGCCCAGTTTCATAAACGCGCGCCGCAATGCCGCTGGAGGAGAAATACAGATTTGCCTCTGACGCCGTGTCGACGCTGTAACCGGGACGGGCGATCTTGATGCCGTCCTTGTTGATGCGCACGCGCGGGCCGGAAGCGCCCGGCCCTGGCACACCCGCAACATTCGCGCTGCGGGTCAGGATGTAGTAGCAGCCATTAGGCGAAAATGCCGTGTTCAGGCCTTTCTGGAACCGGATGGTGAGGCTGCCGCCAGACGCAGTGCCAGACACAAAGTAGTTGATGATCTGATAGTTTCGGCCAGCGCTGCCCGACCCCTCGGAGAAATGTGCGGGGAACGCTATCTGGTTGTTTTGATCGACCGGGAAGATGTGGATGATCGGGGTGACGCCGATATTGGGGACCGCCACCACGACCGATTGGTCCTGCGTTGCATCGCCAGTGAAGCCGATAAAGGGACACTGGACATAGCCAAACGCGTAGGGTTGCGAGAACATGAAGTCCTCGTGCGCGATGAATTGATGCAATGCCGCCGTATCCACGTCGACGCCGGGCATTGAAACCCGGAACATCGGCGTCGGCCCATTGAGCTTGATCTTGCCGCGCTTCATTGGGCTCTCAACCGATAGATCTGATAGACGACATTGAAGATCGTGCCGTCAGGCGGGTCACTGATCCCATTGCGGAGCCAAAGCCCGGAGGGGTAACAAATGAAGCGCGGGACACTGGCCGCCGGGTAATTGTATTGGAAGAACCCCGATACCGCCCCCGGCGAACCGTTCTGGACGACCGCCAGCGGCGTGTATCCAAGGCTCGGCCAGGTGGTCGGCCAGGTGGCG
>NZ_JBFUKO010000432.1:0-4666 GCF_056400805.1 Aminobacter sp. P4_H6_2 | reverse complement strand
ATACACGATCGAGCAACTGGGTTTCAACGATTGGAATGTGCCGGAAGATCGGAAGAAAGTTTGGCAAGGCTTGTCTTTGCTCGTCAAGATGGCAGGCGATGCGCCTCCCGCAGACGTAGCGGCCCATGTCAGGCGATACCTAGATCAGGACCAAGAGTATTCGCGCTTTTTTCGTTCGGCAATTGGCACTCACCGCGACAAGCAATGGATTGAAGCGCTTCTGTAATTGCGTCCAACGTCTGGACCATCAATACTCCTAGCATACGAGCGGCTACGTCGCCTTGATGCGATGGCTGCTTTCGGAGAAAGGAAACAATGGTCTCTATGGCCGACAATGGGGCGCAATGCAGACAAATGGATTTGTCCGGTCCGTGCAGCGCCTCAACCGACTCCAGTATCACGAGTCAAAACATACTTCATAAACATTGACCGGCCGCATTGGCTCATTTATCGAATTGTGGTATTAAAATACCACAATGCTGCTCAACGCCAGACAAGAAGCCTTCTGCAGGTGCCTCGTCGAGGGGGTGCCGGCTTCGCGCGCCTACGAGCAAGCCGGCTATGAYGCCCGGAACAACGCCGCGGAGGTCAATGCTTCGAGGCTGCTCAGGAACGCTAAGGTAGCTAAGCGCTTGAGAGAGTTGCAAGTGGATGCCGCGCATAAGGCTGCGGTTACGGCCGAAACGGTCGCCGCAGAACTCGACGCCGCCTACAAATTGGCCTTTGCTAACCGGCAAGCGGCTGCGTGTGTCGCGGCTTCGATGGGCAAGGCAAGGCTCTACGGCCTCATCGTCGACCGGCAGGAATTGCGAGCGGAAGTCGTACGCAAGCCTGCCGCTGATCCCAACGCCCCAACCGAAATGTCTCTCGCCGACTGGTCCCAGAAATACGGCGGGACCGTCATTGAGCACCAGCCATGAGTCCCAGTCAGCGGGTCGAGGTGATCAAACCTCAGAAGGGGCCGCAGACAGCCTTCGTTGAGTGCACTGGCGTCGACATCGTTTGCTACGGAGGCGCCAGGGGCGGTGGCAAGAGCTGGGCCATGGCGCTCGATTTCTGGCTGCATGCCGAACGTTACGGCGCCGACGCCAAGGGTCTGATGCTGCGGAAGACCCGAGAAGACCTGAAGGATTTTGTCGACCTCGCCTCTCGCATGTATGGGAATGCCGCCCGCTATATGGAAAAGGGCAACGTTTTTCGCTTCGAGAACGGTGCCAAGCTTTTTTGCGCCTACCTTGAAAACGAGCGAGACGCACAGGCCTATCAGGGCTGGAGCCTGACACGCGTTTATTTCGATGAGGCGACGCAATTGCAGAGCCTCGATCCCATCCTGGCTCTCTTGGCGACACTACGTTCGGCAAAAGGGGTCCGGGGACAGATGAAGATCACCTGTAACCCCGGCGGACCTTCACACAATGCGGTCAAGGAAATGTTCGTCGACAATGGACCGTACAACGTTGTACTTGACCACGAGACCGGCGTGACGCGCGTCTTCATCCCGGCGAAGGTTACCGACAATCCGGCTTTGCTTGCGGCTGACCCGCATTACGTCGATCGACTAAAAGCCGTCGGTTCGCCAGAGAGGGTTCGCGCTTGGCTGGAGGGCGACTGGGATGTTGTCGAAGGCAGCTATTTTCCAGAATTCTCAAGTGCCCGCCATGTCATTCCGCCGTTTCCGATCCCTAGTGGTTGGATCAAGTTCCGCAGCATGGACTGGGGCTCGGCAGCGCCGTTCGCCGTCCACTGGTGGGCGGTATGCCAGGAAGACACTCACCAGCATGACGGTCGCATAATCCCACGAGGCGCGCTCATCTGCTACCGCGAGTGGTATGGCGCATCGAAACCGAATGTCGGTCTCAAACTCACAGCGGACGAAGTCGCCAAGGGCATTGTTGAGCGCGAGACCCACGGCAGGCTGCGCGAACACATCGCCTACGGCATCGCCGATCCGGCCTGCTGGTCGGTCATCTCCGGCCCATCCATCGCCGAAACGTTGCTGCGCAACGGCGCAATATTCAAAAAAGCGGACAATCAACGGACTAGTCACGACAAACGCATGGGGGGCTGGACCGAGGTCCGTGCGCGGTTGAAAGGCAATACTGACGGTCATCCGATGATCGTGTTCATGGACCACTGCAAGGCCATAATTCGAACCTTGCCAATGCTCCAGCATGATCCGCACAACATTGAGGACGTCGACACCCATGGGGAAGACCATGCGGCCGACTCCACCCGCTATGCCGCGATGAGCAGACCTTATCTGGCGCGGCACCCTGTCGATCCCCATTCAAAGAGTCCATGGCTCGTCGCGAACGCCTTTCGCCTACGCGAGCTTCGCTAACCTCAAGTCCCAACTCTGACAATGAGAACTGTTCGGTTCATATTGGGTATACCTAAGTGAACCTATTGATTGGCCGGTTCAATAAAGCGAATTGACCACTTAAAAAAGACCAAATATATATGAACCACCTTAAATGAACTGAATCAGGGGTTCAGCATGTTCGTCCGTGCTTACCTTCGCGCTTCCACAAGTGATC
The DNA here is from genome assembly GCF_056400805.1 of Aminobacter sp. P4_H6_2. Lineage (NCBI taxonomy): Bacteria > Pseudomonadati > Pseudomonadota > Alphaproteobacteria > Hyphomicrobiales > Phyllobacteriaceae > Aminobacter > Aminobacter sp. P4_H6_2. The sequence continues at coordinate 2,129 of NZ_JBFUKO010000432.1, read as the reverse complement.
AGGACGCCAACCGAGCCAGGACCGAGCTGGTCGACTTCGCCAAGGCGAAAGGCCTCAAGATTGCAGCTTTCTACGCCGAGAACGAAAGCGGCGCTTCGCTAGCGCGGCCTGAACTCGCGCGGCTGCTGTCGGACGCGCAGCCTGGCGATCTGCTGTTGATCGAACAGGTGGACCGCCTCTCACGCCTGGGTGCGGCCGATTGGGACACCCTGCGCGCCGATCTCAAGGCGAAGCGCATTCGCGTCGTCGCGCTGGACCTGCCAACATCCTGGCAGATGATCGGCAACGGCGATGAGTTCACCGAGCGCATGGCCGACGCGATCAACGGTATGATGCTCGACATGCTGGCTGCAATCGCGCGCAAGGACTACACCGATCGCCGCCGCCGCCAGGCGCAGGGCATCGCCAAGGCCAGAGTGGAAGGCCGCTATCGCGGCCGGCCGGCCAACGAAAAGCGCAATGCAGCAATCCTCGCCATGCTGGGCGAGGGCAAGACCTGGGCGACGATCATCGCCGCCACCGGCTGCTCACGCGCCACCCTGGCGAAGCTTGCAAAGCAGGGCGTTCAGGCTGTCGAGTGAAAAGCGGGCCTGTCGGGCCGCAAGGCCGGCTATAGACGCGCGCTTGCTGCAAAGCATCTGGTCCATCGTCGGGTTCACCAGGCTATCATCGGCAACGTGGCGCATGGGGATGGAAACTCGCTAATTATTAGACCTGTGCCACCGAGGAGAATACGCGCCCACCACGTCAGCCAGTAGCATTGAGGCAGGGGTTCTACGCTCTCTACTGACCAGAAGTTGTCGGCTGCGGATCTCCCTCCGCTCCCTTGTTGCCAGTTGGCTCTTCTTGCGGCATGCCAAGAAGGTTCGCAGGATCATTTGCTGGACTTGATGCTCCCAGTGGAATGAGAACTCTATTTGGGGGTGATTTTCGTCCAAACGGGGCCCTTTAACGATGAGGTCATCAAGATGCCTCCGGTTGATCGGAGGCATTTGCGTTTTGGATGTTGGTTGTGGAGGTGATCGAAAAAGATGCGCCGGCTGTCGCTGGTGCAGGAATTTCGATCAAGGCAATCTGCCGGGAGCTGAAGATCTCCCAGGCCGTGCCACCCAGGGCTGCAGAGAAGACTTGTACTGCAACGAATACTATGCATTCATTAAATGAAAGAGGGGACACTGTGAGCGATCTGGGCACACGTGTTGAGACGCTTGTTGTTCGCGGTGTCAACAGCACTCGGACAGCCATCGTTACGGGAGTCGCCACAGTAACGCTGTTCGGTGTGACAGCACTTATCGGTTTCCGAGGTCGTGCGCTACTTGGATTGATAGGCTCCCCGACGAACATGTCCAGCGTGTCGATCGGCCTCGCGGCTGCATGCTCACTTCTGACAGTTGTCGTGGCGCTCGCAATTTGGTTAACGCCGGCTGTTGCAAAGGGGCTGCGCGAGCTGCTTCTTGCTTACATATTTTCCAAGTATGTCGGTAGACGACCCTCAGCGAGTGAGATGAGCGTTGCCAATTTGGTTCGGACCCTTCGTGGCCAGTCATTCACTTATTCAACTGTCGGCGACATTGAGGCGAAGGCCAAGAAGCGTCCCGTTTGGCCATACTATCTTGGCGCGGTCTTAGTGCTGCAGGCCCTCGTTGGATGGGGCCTATTTGCCTGGCTGCTCGCCTACTATGACGGTACGAAGAATCTGGAAACCGACCAGCCCGAGGGCATAATCATCAACTGTGCTGAAACGGATCGTGAGTGCACCAAGCAGGCACTCAATGAACTTCTTCGTTTCGCCCAGCTGTCCCAATTCGTCATTGGAGCTACGGACGGCCTGGCAAGTGACACCAACGTCAAAGAACATCCACTAGCAGCGCTGGATAAGCTCGCGGACGTTCGCAACCGACTTTTCAGCCTGACCAACCACGAACAGTTTCTGGACGCAGATATAGCCTTCGTGGCGTCTGCGGCGAACGCGTTGCAAAAGGAAGCCGGCCAGCATGCAAGCGCACTGCTCGCGCCGCAGCGCGACGTCAATGCCGCTGCAAGGCCGCTTCCTGAGGTCATTCCGGCGGTAGCGGACCAGATTGTCAACAAAGGCATCGCCGCCAAGCTGGAAAGAATCAATGCTATCA
>NZ_JBFUKO010000431.1:0-4668 GCF_056400805.1 Aminobacter sp. P4_H6_2 | reverse complement strand
GTGCAGGCGCGTCGCATCATGTTTCTGGATAACGAAGCGCCGGCGGTTCGAAGGCTTGACCGACTCATGGCCGCTAGGCTCCTGGGTCTTCTTGAAATCGCGTTTTGCTTTGTAGCTAGTGAGCTTATCGTGCGCCATTGCGTCCTCGATCGGGAAACACATTGTTCCTCACCAAAATGTCACAGGGGAGAACATGTTCCGCCTACGCAGCACTGGTCAATCGGCTGCCTCCGCAGTCACAACGGTCTGACCGCCCTATTCTCTGGTTAGCCGTTTCGGGGCGACGCTGCTTCGGCCGGTCGTCGTCGCCGTCGTCGAGCTCGACCCACTCGCACGATTTTTGCGCATCAGGGAACTATAGGGCGCACAGAACGTAGAGGTCTGATCAGCGAGAGGTTCCGATGCGCGCACTGACTTGGCACGGCAAACATGACATTCGGTGCGAGAGCGTCCCAGATTCCACTATCGAGGACCCGACGGATGTGATCATCAAGGTCACCTCGTGCGCCATCTGCGGCTCCGACCTGCACCTCTACAACGGCGTCATCCCTGATATGCACAGCGGCGATGTTCTCGGGCACGAGAATATGGGAGAGGTTGTAGAAGTCGGATCGGGTGTCTCTAACCTGAAAGTCGGCGACCGGGTGGTGGTGCCTTTCGTCATCGCCTGTGGCGAATGCTTTTTTTGCAAGCGTGGTGCCTTCTCCGGCTGTGAGCGGTCCAACCCGCAGAAAAGCAAGAAAAAGGCCGAGACGATGTGGGGTCATTCGCCAGCTGGCCTGTTCGGCTACTCTCACCTTCTTGGCGGATTTCCAGGCGGCCAAGCGGAATATTTGCGCGTACCGTATGCTGATGTTGGGCCGATCAAAGTGCCGGACGGCTTAAGCGACGAACAGGTACTGTTCCTTTCCGACATCTTCCCGACCGGCTACATGGCGGCGGATTTCTGCGACATCCAAAAGGGCGACACGATCGCCATCTGGGGCTGCGGGCCGGTGGGACAGATGGCAATCCGAAGCGCGTTCTTGCTGGGGGCAGAGCGCGTTATCGCGATCGACTCGGTTTCGGAGCGGTTGGAACTGGCGCGGGCTACAGGCGCGATCACGATCGATTTCGTGGATGAAGACGTCTACGACCGTATCCAGGAGCTCACGAAGGGCCGCGGAGCTGATGCCTGCATCGATGCTGTGGGTACCGAGCCGCTTGCAAATTCCAACTTCTACGCGATCGTCGACCGGGTGAAGGTCGCTACATTTATGGGCACCGACCGGCCTCACGTCTTACGCCAGGCCATACACTGCACGCGCAATTTCGGCACGGTCTCCATTGTCGGCGTGTATGGCGGCTTCCTTGACAAGATCCCTTTCGGCTCCGCCATCAACCGGGGATTGACCATGCGCATGGCACAGACGCCGGTCCAGGGTTATTTGCCCAAACTGCTTGCTCACATTGAGAACGGCGACATCGACCCGTCCTTCGTTGTTACCCACACAGCGAGCCTCGAAGAGGGTCCAGATCTCTACAAGATATTCAACGACAAGAAGGACGGCTGCATCAAAGTCGTCCTCAAGCCCTAGCGCCGGAGCGATCACGGCGGCGCTTTGGCCGCGGCGACGGCCAAGCCTGTGGAGCAGGCTCGCATCGGCTTGGAAGGTTCGCAGCTCAAGCGGTAAAAAAGGTCATCGAGGATGCTCGCCACTCAGCGGGCCTGATGCGGTAGGGTAGCGCGCAAGTCGCCGGTTCCAGTGGCTACACTCGGTGAAAACGAAGCCCTTACACAACGGAACGCATGGGCTTAGCAATCGTTGAATGCTTTTCAGCGAGTGGCCGCCATGCACCTTTGCCAAATCCTGCTTCCCCGCGCCGACAATGCCGGCAAGCCATTCGCGCGGGAAGACTTTGAACGCGGGAAGGAAGAACTGGCGAGCCGTTTTGAAGGCGTTACGGCTTATCTTCAGGCACCAGCGGAGGGTTTATGGCGGCAAGGCGCGGAATCCGACAGCGACGACATAGTCATCTTCGAGGTGATGACGGAGGAGATCGACTTGTCGGATTGGCACAGCCGACGCTCCGATCTCGAACGCCGGTTCCGGCAGGACAAGGTTATCATCCGCTACATGCCGATCGCACTGGTCTAGCGAAGTCGTCATGCCGTCGTCTTCGATTCGCAGGAGCGAGTATGATCCCGAGACCCGGATACTTTCTGTGTGGTTCGTCGCGAGCGGCAAACGCTATGACTACGAGGCTGTTCCTCAGGAAATCTATCATGATTTCCAAAGCGCCTTTGCAAAAGGTCGCTTCTTTAATGACCACATCCGGAATCGTTTCCGCTACCAACTGATCTCGGACGAATAGCGGATGATCGGAACCCACACTCCGCGCCCGCCTCGGAGTGTACCGAGCCGGCAGGCTTCGATTCCGGCAGAGCAGATCCGTGAGCCCGCTGATGCCATCTAGGCGGCAATCAAAGCCACAGCTCGCCACGAGTGTGCTTCCCCAACAGTCGTTTGGCGGGGCGGCTCCCGCTTCTTGTCTACGGCCCAAATTAGTTTGCCCGTTTTGATGCCGAATGCGCACATGCCAGCCGATCAAGGGGTCCGACCCGGCTATAGGTCTAGGAAGAGAAGCGAATGGCCTACTCCCGCGCGACGTCGTAGCTAGGCTTTCTAGATGAAAATTCGTGGAACGCAGCTGAGTGCCAGACCAGCCAGCTGCCGAGAGCCCCTCATTTTACCCCTGCAGCGCAACTCAGGGCCAGTAAGGGGCCGCTGTGGGGCCGAGAACGGACGGGCAGCTTACGGGATCGTGTTGTTGGGAAGCGGCCGTTTCGGTCGTCGACCTCAAGTATGCCATCCCGGGCTGGCCGGACCCGTCGGCCTGGCAGGCTGCAGCGCAGCTAACGATCTCGCGGCACGAAATGGGCGATTGAAGCGGGACCAACATCGTCTGCGGGGTTGGAAATCTTCTCCCCGTGCAGATAAATCTGTTTGAGGATATCTCGGACATGGATTGCGGTTGCCGGCGCACCGCGCTCGACAATCTTCACGCAATGCGCACGCAGATCGTCGGGCGTGATTTCGGTGAGCAGGCGGTTTCGCCAGATCGGCAACAGATCACGCTCGAAGATTGAGCGGCGCATCGAGCGTGTGCTCTCCGCCATTGGTGGCGTCAGTTCGCTGCGGCAGCAGCCGACCGTTTGAAAACGATGGCTACCCTGGTTCCCTCCGTGGCGCTTGAGTTGACGTCGAATTCCGCCTTGGCGTTTTCAGTCAGCGAGTGAGCAATCAGCGCCCCCAGCTTACCATGCTTGGGCCAGCTCTCCCCTTCAGGCAGCCCGATCCCGTCGTCCGCAACGATGATCCTGCAACCATCGCCGTTGACGATGCTGTGTAGGGTTATTGTACCACCGTCACGCCCGCGGAAGGCATGTTTAAGCGCATTGGTCAGCAGCTCGTTTACCACCAACCCTGTCGGCATGGCGACGTTGATAGAGACCGGATAGGTATCAACCTTCATGTCGAGTCGAATACCCTCGACCGCATGCGAGGTCATCACCGCTGACGCGATTTGGCTGAGATAGACCCCGAGATCCACCTCTTCCTTCTGCGCGTCAGCAGACAGCGTCTGGTAGAGGATGGCGAGCGCGTCGACGCGGCCGGCGAGCCTCTCGAAGCGCTTCTGGTCCGGCTCTGTGGCATTTCGGGTTTCCAGACGGATCAGCGCGGTGATCATCTGCAAATTGTTTTTCACACGGTGCTGCAACTCGCGCAGCAGCGTGTCCTTTTCGCGCACGCGCTCTTCGACCGAGCGCGTATCCTCAGTATCGCCATGAGCCGACACGTCGACAAGCGCCACCAGCCGAAAGCAGATCTTGCCGTTGTCGTCCTCGATAAGATTGGAATAGACGTCAACAAGCGCCTGCTTATCCGCGTCGCCCTCAAGCCGGAAGGTGCCCACGAAATCGGTTTCCTCGATCACGGCCTCGGCCAGGGGCCGGTCCTTTTGCTGGTGGAGGCCAACGCCGGAAAGTGCGGACCAGTTTTGCCGGGTAAGGCCGGACGCCGTCAGGCCCGAGAGTTTTTCAAATTCCGGATTGGCATAGACAACGCGCTCCTTCGCCTTCAGGTCTGAGACCGCTATGGCAATCGGCACTTGGTCGAGGAATTTCTTGAATTGTTCGCTTTCCAGCGCAGTGGCAAGGTCAGGTGTATCAAGCAGTTGCTCGACAGCCTCGGCTTTATCTGCATCGGATGTCATCTGCGGCGCCTGTGCTGGAAATAGGCGACATCAATACCAGCGATACGTTACTCCCGCTATTGCCAAAGCAAAAGGCGGAAAGGCCCCCGGTCAGATTAGGAGGCCTGGTGTCGCGGAGCGGCAGGACCATTGTGAAATGCAGGCCCAGGCGGTTCAGTTCGACTTTTCCGTCGCATTGCAGGACAATCGTGGAAGAGATGCGCGGGATGGTCCAAATCGAGCGCTCCCATGTCACTGCGGGTTAGAGAGAACGACTAAAAAGGAACTTCCCAACGGTGGCCTACACGCTGATTTGGTACGGCAAACAGGGCATTGTCGAAAAAGTGCCGTTCGACGCCGAGAAGGCCGCACGGGAGCACGCGCTGCCTGCCTTCTCCGGTAGAAAGCACGAAGGTATCGTAGCGGTGGAGG
>NZ_JBFUKO010000430.1:0-4689 GCF_056400805.1 Aminobacter sp. P4_H6_2 | reverse complement strand
CGATGATGATGGTGCCTGCGAGCAGAAAGGCAAATTGCAGGCCCATGATGGTGAGCACCGGGATCATGGCGTTGCGCAGCGCGTGTCGCCACAGCACCGCGCGCATCGGCATGCCCTTGGCGCGGGCCGTGCGGATATAGTCTTCGCTCAAGACCTCGATCAGCGCGGCACGCGTGACGCGCGCGAGAATGGCCGCCTGCGGCAGGGCAAGGGCCAAAGCAGGCAGGATCAGCGCCTTGAGTGCGGGCCAGATACCGTTGCTCCACCCAGGAAAGCCGCCGGCTGGCACCAGCCTGAGCCAGACGGCGAAGACGTAGACGAGCAGCAGCGCGAACCAGAAGTTGGGCATCGCCACGCCGACCTGTGCCACGGCCATGGCGGCGGTGTCTGCGGCCTTGCCGCGACGCGCCGCGGAAAACAGCCCGACGGGAATGGCGATCAGCGTGGACAGGGTGAGGGCAATGATGGCGAGCGGAAAGGAGACGACCAAGCGCTCCTTGATCAGGTCGATCACCGGCACGGAGTAGGTGTAGGACTTTCCGAAATCGAGCGACAGCAAGCCACCGGCCCAGTTGATATAGCGTAGGATCAATGGCTGGTTGAGCCCCATCTGGTCGCGCAGCAGTTCGACCTGGGCGTCACTGGCATTCATGCCCAGCATCAGCCGCGCCGGATCGCCGGGGACAACGTCGAGCATCAAAAACACCACGACCGAAGCGACCACGAGGGTCGCCATTCCGATCAGCAGGCGTTTAAGCAAATAGGCCGTCATCGAACGCAAACTGCCCGAGAAAATGCCGCTCCGAAAGCTCGTAGGAGTTGCGGAGCGGCGCAGTTCACAGAACTGTTGCATGTTCTCGTAAATCGGAGCCGATTTGCGGAACGGAACATGCAAAATTCTCGGATACTATTGCGTTAGTCCGCCCATTTTACCTTGGTCAGGTCGTTGGCCTGGATGGGCGAATTTTCCCATAGGCCCTCGACCTTGGCGTCCCATATGCCGACCTTCGGCAGCTCAAACAGGAAGCCGTTGACGGCATCGTCGGCAAGGATCTTCTGCGCCTGCTTGTAAAGCTCGGCACGCTTGGCCTCGTCCGAGGTCAGGTTGAGCTCGTCGATCAGCTTGTTGAAGGCCGGGTTGTCGTAATTGAAATAGTAGTCCTTGCGGGCATAGATATCGATGTCGTTGGGCTCCGTGTGCGAGACGATCGACAGGTCGTAGTCCTTGTCGGTGAATACCTGCTTCAGCCAATCGGCCCATTCGACCGGAATGATCTGCAAGTCGATGCCGATCTCGCGCAACTGCGAAGCAATGATCTCGCCACCCTGGCGAGCATAGCCGACCGGCGGAAGCTTCAGTGTCGCCTTGAAGCCGTCGGGAAGGCCCGCCTCCTTGAGCAGCTCCTTGGCCTTGGCGATATCATGCGGATATGTGCCGGTCAGATCGACATAGGCCGGATTGTGGGGCGCAAAATGCGAACCGATGGGCGTCCCGAGGCCACCTGTCGCTCCATCGATGAGCGCCTTGCGGTCGATAGCGTGCGCGATCGCCTGACGCACCTTGAGATTGTCGAAGGGTGGGCGCTTGTTGTTGGTCGCAAGAACGGTCTCGCCTTCGGTCGTGCCGATGACGACCTTGAAGCGCGCATCGGCCTTGACCTGGGCGAGCGCGTCGCCGAGCGCGAAATTGGGCAGCGCCTGGACGTCGCCGGATAGCAAAGCAGGGATCGCTGCGGCCGCATCGGGGATGATGCGGAACTCGGCCTTGTCGAGCGCAATAGGATCGCCCCAGTAACCATCGGCCTTGACCAGCGTGATCGACGAGCCCTTGGCCCAGTTCTGGAACTTGAACGGGCCCGTGCCGATGGGGCTTGCCTTGTTGGTGTCGGCGGTCTCTGGCGCCACCATCACCGCGTCGCCCCAGCCGAGATTGTAGAGGAACGAGCCGAGCGGGTTTTTGAGAGTCACCTTGACGGTGGTCGGGTCGACGACTTCCACGGTGTCGATTGCCGCAAACAGGCCCTTTTGCGCATTGACCGAGTTTTCGCCGCGCGCGCGGTTGAGCGAGAATTGCACGTCCGAAGCGTCGAAGTCGGTCCCGTCGTGGAACTTCACGCCGGTGTGTAGCTTGAACGTATAGGTCTTGCCGTCGTCGGAAATGGTCCAACTCTGGGCGAGGTCGGGCAGTACTTCGCCACGTGAGCCGATCCGGGTCAGGCCCTCGAAGACATTGGCATAAAGGATTTCGTCGATGGCGGCTGCGGCACCCGCTGTCGGGTCGAGATGAGGCGGTTCCAACGGCATGCCAAGCACCAGATCAGTGCGGGCGGCCATAGCGGCGGTGCTCGACGCCAAGGCAAACGCTGCGGCTGCCAGGATGGTTTTCCACTGCTTCATGCTCAAATCTCCCCGCTCAACTTCGACCGGCCGGATAGAAGCGCGATTTTCCGGCCGAGTAAATCAAGTTTGTTGCAATTGCAGCGGCGCTGCTGAAATGAATTTCCTGGTCGAACGAGCAAGCTTTGCTTGCCCATTCAGCCGTTGAACTGGCCCCGTAGCAATATGTCGAGGCCGATGGCCATGACCTTTGCCGATTGCACCATGTCGTCGATGCCCACCCACTCGTCGGGCCTGTGGGCGAGGTCGAGAATACCGGGGCCGTAGGCAATGCAATCGTACAAATGGCCGATACGGGCGACATGTTTCTGGTCGTAGGTGCCGGGCGAGATGACATATTCCGGCTCCTTGTCGAAAATTTCGCGGATGCCCCTGGCAATGGCCGACGCAACAGGTGCGTCGCGCTCGGTCATCAGCGGCTGCACCTCCATGATGTCACGGATTTCGTAGTCGAATTTTTTACGTTCGCGTTTCAGGCGCTCGAGAATGCTGGTGACCTCGCCCTTCACGTCAAGAATGTTTTCTTCAAGCAGGAAGCGGCGATCGATGGTCAGCCGGCACGAATCGGGCACGTTGGGCGAGGGCAGGCCGGGGCGGAAGTCGTCGGTCTGGCCGCCATGGATCGAATTGATGTTCATCGTCGATCGCCGCGCGCCTTCGGGCACCACCGGCATGCGTGTCGTCTTGCGGTCGAGCGCGGGAAACAGCTCTTGCTCGAAGGCTTCCAGCACCGCGCCCATGTGGCGGACCGCACAATCGCCGAGGAAGGGCATCGAGCCGTGCGCGATCTCGCCCTTGGTCTCAATCTCGGCCCACCAGACGCCGCGATGGCCCAGGCAGATGCGATCCTTGTTCAGCGGTTCGGGGATGATGACGTGGTCGACCTTGGGTTTTGAGAAATAGCCCTTGCCGGCGAGATAAGCGACGCCGCCGAAACCRCCGGATTCCTCGTCGACGGTGCCTGAAATCTCGATGGCACCGGGAAAGTCCGGGTTTACGTCCATGAAGGCTTCGGCCGCGATGATCGAGGCGGCGAGCCCGCCCTTCATGTCGCAGGCGCCACGCCCATAGACGCGGCCGTCGCGGATGACRCCGGCGAATGGATCGACGGACCAGCCTTCGCCGGCTTCGACGACATCGATATGGGAGTTGAAATGCACCGTCTGGCCGCGAGACCTGCCGTCGAATCGGGCGACGACATTGATACGCGGATATCGCTCCGTGTCGCCAGGCGTGCCCTCGGCGCGGATGTATTCGACCCCAAAACCGCGCTTGGCCAAGCGGTCGCCAAGGAACTCGGCGCAGGGGCGATATGCATCCCCCGGCGGATTGATTGTCGGGAAGCGGATCAGCTGTGCCGTTAATTCGGCCAGTTCTTCACGCCGGTCGTCTATGGTCTTGAAAAGCTTGTCATACATGCGGTCGACACGTTTCACTTCTGTCCCGGATCCTCGGCAGTCTTGCGCATCCGTCCAGCCGTGTCGAGCGCGCAGGCCGCCCGATGCCGAGCAGCCTGCGAAAACCGTTTCGTTCAGGGTCGAACGGCGGTGACTTCGATTTCGACAAGCCAGCCTGGAGCGGCAAGGCCGGCAACCTGCATCACCGAACGCGACGGCAGGTTTGGCTGCTCCTTGGTGCCGAAGAACTGCGTGTAGCCCTCCATGAAGCCGCCGAAATCCATCTTGCCGCCCTTTTCGGGATCGCCAACGAGGAAGACCTGCATCTTGATCACGTCGCCCATCTTGAGGCCGAGACCCTCGAGCGTCTTTTCGATCGACTTGAACACCGTTTCCGTCTGGGCCTTGGTGTTGCCATAGGCCGCAAGGCTGCCCTTTTCGGCTTTTTCATCGACGACCGAAGGCACTGCGCCGCTGACATAGATCGTCGTCTTGCCAGCCGGCACTTCAACGGCCTGGGCGATCGGGAAATCGGAATTCGGGATCTTGTGGCGCACGACGTCTTGGGCCATCGCGCTGCCAGTGAGGAAAAGGCCGGCCACAAGCGTGGCGGCGCCAACCCGCATCTTTGTCATTTCTTGCTCCTTCATTGCCGCGTGGAATTGGAGCAGCCGGCAAAGTGTGCCGGCTGCTCCGGTTGCTAGAGCAATCGCTCCAACCTGTTGGATTCGCACATCATCGCCATCCAACTTCGGCGAGGATGTGTCAGCGTGCGCCCGCGACCTCTTCAGCCGTGACCGCATCCTTGTAGTCGTTGCCGAAATTGGTCCTGACATAATTGACCACCGCGGCGACCTGGTCGTCGCTCATCATGCTGCCGACGGGCGGCATGCCA
>NZ_JBFUKO010000429.1:0-4696 GCF_056400805.1 Aminobacter sp. P4_H6_2 | reverse complement strand
GCCGAAAGGTGGCGGGGCTTTTTTGCGGTTCAGGCTGGATCACTCAAGGGAACGTGCAACTCGACGCAGAGCCAAGCGACGCGGAGTCCAGCCCGCTAAGGACGCCCAGGGGGCTGCTCAAGCGGAAACTTGTCGTCGTGGACAATCGCCACAGCCCGGTCGAGGCCGTCTTGAACCTCAAAACCGATCCAGTGTCCGTCCATCAGATGGGTTTGTCTCGCGCAGGCGAGGAAGTAGTTCCCGGCCTGTTTCGCCACAAAGTTGAGTTGTCTCCTCTCATTGGTTTTGATTCCCTCTGGCGGATTGGTGTACGCTCCCCATATCGCATCCTCATGCGTCAACTTCACTGGCATCTCTGACTGAGCATAGACTCTGGTCACCATCAGACTGTGCCGAAAAGATGAGGAGCCATTGATGAAATCGATCTTCACTGACCATCCCGTGGGCACCATGATCGTGAGGTTGCCGCCCCAGTAGCCGTTGAAATCGATAATATCAGTCCGGATGTTGTCCCTGCGGTACCGCTCGACTTGGTTCCAATCGGCAACAACCTCCATGGCGACAGTCCTGGCTGCGGGATCGTTCTTGATCCAACTCGGGACGAAAGGCTCGCCAGCCAGTCCTACTCCAGGCAATACTCCCAACGCCAAGACGAAAAAGGCAAGCTGAGCAAAGCGTGCCATCAAACCTCCTGTTCAGGGCGAGGCCGGAGCGGCACCCAATTCAGATCAACTAGGCCAGCCGTAAGAGAGGGTACCCTCTCTGCCTGATACCTGACCATGTCTACAATGTCTTGTTCCTGTGCACTGGCGATACCGCGCGCTCGATAATGGGCGAGAGCATTCTGCAAAAGTAAGATGCCGGGCGGTTCAATGCCTTTAATCGGCTCCAGCAGGCACCTGAGCAGAGATCATGCGTGTCCCTGCCTTTGATGCTGACGATCAAGTGCCCGAGCCAGGACACTCCTTACGATATCGACCAATGTATCGGGCTTCAAATGACCGCACCCTGACACGGGCCAAAAGTCGAAGCGAGAGGTCAAAGCATCATGTGGATGCTGGTTGCTATTCTCGCAGGACGCGCAGTTGTGCGTTCATTGAGATCAATGGAAAGATCCGGATAAGCGACCAGGAATCGGCCGAGTTGATACGGCAGAAAAGCAGCCAATCCAGCCGTGTTAGACAAGAGCCTGATGCGCCCCCTTAGACCCAGTGCCGTCGGTGCGAAGTCCACGTATGCTCCACTCGATCTAGGATCAAACGAGCATGGCGGATCAAGGCATCACCTGCCGCAGTCGTGCACTTGCCCATTCTCATCTGAGCTTTGCGTGGCACCCGTGACATTATGCCGAAGGGGATCGGAGCGTATTGGCCAGGACCTCGTATTGGAAACCTGACCAACCGTATTTGGAGTGCAATCATTTGCCTCTTCGATTAATCAGCTCTCGGAACGAGCTGTTTCGGAGATGCCTGCACGCCATTATCACATTTAGCTTGTAGAAAATCGTCAATGTAGATTTCAGATAAAACGCAAGTCTGTCGCGCCGCATTTCACTTCTCCCTATTAACTCTCCAAGCGGATGGATTTGGCGACAACGGAAGCGGTTCTGCTTTTCAACCCAACTTCCTCGCGATACATTCCGACACTTCACAATCTGTGCGGATTGCAGAATGGATTTTCGTCGATGATGCCGGTTGATGAGTTTTCTCGAGATCTGGACTGGAATCTTTTGAAGATATTCCACGAGATTGCCCATGCGCGGGGCATATCAAAGGCCTCGGAGAAGACGCGGCTCAAGCAATCTGCCATAAGCCTCGCGCTGAAGCGTTTGGAAGGACAGGTCGGAGCCGTGCTTTGCAGGCGTGGCTCAGGAGGCTTTGAGCTTACTTCAGAAGGCATGCTCCTRGCCGAACTTTGCGCGCCGATTATGAGCGCAGTCCGCGAAATACCAAGCATAACTACAAAATCCTCGAGTGAAGTTCACGGAAAGATAACAATTGGCCTCATAAGCAACTTCACATATCCTGTATTTGACGAAGCACTATCTGTATTCCATACGAATTTCTCTTCCGTCGAAATAGTTATTTCTACGATGCCATGGGCAACTGTCCTTGCATCTCTCATTCGTAACGAAATTGATGTTGGCATCGCATCGACGAATATTAAACATCCTGAACTCAGGTACAGATTTCTTTGTCGAGAAGTTCACAGGCCGTATTGTGGCGTTCGTCATGGTTTTTTTGGCAAAGAAATAGGCGATCCAGGACAGCTCAGTGACGAGAAATTTGTCCTTACTGGAAGTGATGAGCCAGATGAATTAAGAGATTTTAGATTACATCACGGCCTCGGTTCAAACGTATCAGCTGTGACTGAGCACCTAGAAGAAGCAAAACGTCTTGCTATTCTTGGTGTTGGAGTAACTTTTCTTCCGGAAAGCTATGCATCATATGATATGAGTTGCGGCCGCCTCTGGCCATTGCTGCACCATGACATCTCGCCATCTATTGAGGTCTACACAATAGACAATCCTGCGGCTAATCACTTGGCAAGGAGAAGAAAGCTTCGTGAGGAATTTGTAAGATGCATCGAAGAACTTACGACCGCCGAGATGTCGACCTAGCTGCTTTGTACGCCAGGTCGATATGACACTATTGAAAGTATGCGAATAGGAAGTTTTATCAGCTCTGACGGACCGTGTGGCGATTTGGCTTCAAAGAACAAACTATCTCCAGTCGTCATTTGATAGGATTTATCTCCGTGTAAATAGACCATCTCCCCCTCTAGTACGAATATAAACTCTAGCCCGTCGTGTTGAAACTGAGGGTATTTATCGAGGTGTTCTTCTAGGGTTATCAAGTATGGTTCAACGACGACATCGTTGTCATTCGGGATTGTATAGCCGAGTAGGCTGTACCTATGCCCCATTCGCGTGGCAGGCCTCTGCACATCGACGCCGCCACCTGATTTGACGAAAATAGCCTCGGTCGGTTCTTCGCAATCTTGGAAAATAACTGCCAGCGGCAATCCAAGAGCTGATGACACTGCCTGCAACGTACCCAACGAGGGAGAGATGGAGCCGTTCTCTATCKTGGACAGCATGCCAACTGAAATGCTTGCTGCCGCCGCCAGATCAGATGCTGTGACACCAATCTTGCGCCTATAGGATCTAACCTTGTTGCCGATCGCCGTACGAAGAAGCGCATCACGCGAGGGTCGTCCCGTGCATTCGGATTGGGAACACAAAAGCGGCGATGCTGATGCACTGGACGCCAAACGCGAGGCCACATCTGGCAATGACTCTACTGCGCTTTGGAAATCGGACATCTATTTTCCTCACTTTCGAAAAGGGGGCAAATGGAAGTCAACCGTGAGGTCACCAACTATCGAATTTTTGTACAGGCCTTCTTTGCAACCTTGTGTGAGGTGGCCGTTTACGGCCACGTCACAGTTTGACGGGCCCCTCGCTGCGCCCCAGGTCTACCCTTTGTGCTACAGCCCTTAAGCAACGCCGCCCAAAAGACCGACGACGCCGACCATGGCGGCCGCACCACCGAGCAACTTGGCGATTGCCGGTTGGCCTGAGTTAGTGGACCGTCCGATCATTGAGCCAATGCCGACACCAACGGCGTACAGCAATGCCGTCGCAGCCATGAATCCCGCCCCGTAGGCAATGCCCCCAACGGTGTCTGGCATTTCAGCTCCGTGCGCGTGCCCGTGAAAAATTGCAAAGGCAGCAACGAGCGCCATTGCCACCGAGATCGGAGCGGCAAAGCCGAACGCTACGACTGCACCGAGCACAACGATCGAAAGACCGATCCCGAATTCGACCAGTGGCAACTGAAATCCGGCCATCCCGATGGCCCCGCCGACAGCCATGGCAGCGATGAAACTCGCCGGGAGTAGCCAGGTAGCGCGGCCGCCCCGCTGAAACGCAAAGATGCCAACGAGGACCATGGCCAGAACGTGGTCCAATCCGCCGATTGGATGCATCAATCCTTGGAAAAGCCCAAGATCGCCATGACCAGGATGCGCCAGCGCTTGGCTGGGAAGAAACGCGAGGAACGGAACTGTCGCTAGGTATAATTTGCGTATTGGCATACTTAGTATCCCATTTCTACAGAGTGATTTGACGGTATGAGGTGACGATCGACAAACAAGTTATTAGCTGTTGGYGCGGTGCCCTAGCTTGTTGTTTGCAATCAGCGTTCCAAGCGTGTCCAGAATGACCCGAGTGGCAAGTTGTGCTGTGTTGTCGTTGACATCATACGGAGGGGAGACCTCAACGACCTCCATGCCGCATAGTCCCTCCGCCGCAATAGCGCGAATAATCTCGAATGCTTCGCGAGGCATAAGCCCACCTGGTTCTGGAGAGCCAGTTCCTGGTGCGAACCCTGGATCGATGGAGTCGATGTCAAATGACAGATAGACCGCCTTGCAGCCCTCCCAGGCCATCTCCAAGGCCATTTCGGCTACTTTCTTTGGCCCATGCTTCTCAAGATCGAACATGGTCATTACGCTAGTGCCCCGCTGGTGCGCGACAGCGCTTCCCGGGCGGTTTCCGTACCAACCGCCAATTCCCAATTGCACCAAGTTCTTTGGGTGGCAGTTTGGCAGGCCGACGTCATGCATGTGCGAATGGTCGCGATGGGTCGTTTCTCTCCCATCATGAGTGGTCCAGAACCAGGGAGTAGTATGC
>NZ_JBFUKO010000428.1:0-4698 GCF_056400805.1 Aminobacter sp. P4_H6_2 | reverse complement strand
GCTGTCATCAACACCGCCAAGGTCGAGATCGGTGCGACAGCCATCGTCTTCGGTCTCGGTGGCATCGGCCTCAACGTGCTGCAGGGTCTGCGCCTTGCCGGTGCCGACATGATCATCGGCGTCGACATCAACAATGACCGCAAGGCGTGGGGCGAAAAGTTCGGCATGACGCACTTCGTCAACCCGAAGGAGGTCGACGGCGACATCGTTCCCTATCTCGTCAACATGACCAAGCGCGGTGCCGACCAGATCGGTGGCGCCGACTACACCTTCGACTGCACCGGCAACGTCAAGGTGATGCGCCAGGCACTTGAAGCCAGCCATCGCGGCTGGGGTGAATCGATCGTCATCGGTGTCGCCGGTGCCGGCCAGGAGATCGCGACGCGGCCGTTCCAGCTGGTCACCGGCCGGACCTGGAAGGGCACCGCCTTCGGCGGCGCGCGCGGCCGCACCGACGTGCMCAAGATCGTCGAGTGGTACATGGAGGGCAAGATCCAGATCGACCCGATGATCACCCACACGCTCAAGCTCGAAGACATCAACAAGGGTTTTGACCTGATGCATGCAGGCGAAAGCATCAGAAGTGTCGTGGTCTACTGATGAGCGAGGTCGCATACGAGGTCGATGTCAGGGGGCTGGACGACCTGCCCCCACGCGACCTCTATGCGATGCTGAAGATGCGCATCGACGTCTTCGTCGTTGAACAGAAATGCGCATTCCCCGAAATGGACGGCAAGGATCCTGAGGCGTTGCACCTCAGGATCCTTGCCGGCACGGAATTGCTGGCGAGCACGCGTATCATCGCGCCGTCCGGCACCGACGATCCGGCCCATATCGGCCGGGTCGTCGTGTCGCCCGACCATCGCGGCAAGCGCCTCGGCGAAAAGCTGATGGCGGAATCCGTCTCCGCCTGCGAACGGCTGTTTCCGGACAGGCCTATCGCGCTCTCCGCGCAGAGCCATCTCGAGAAGTTTTATGCGTCGTTCGGCTTCGAGACGGTGTCGGAGGAATATCTGGAAGACGATATCCCCCATATCGACATGCTGCGTCCGAGGTCRCACACCGGCTCGACAGGTCAAAGTCAGGCCTGACGGCCACGCCATTGGCGCGCCGCCCTGGTAGTCACTCTGCCAGGCATCGGCCTTTTCGGCCCATTGTTCGCGATTGATCAGATGTGCCATGGTCGACCTCCGTTCGACGCGCCGACCATAGCCACAGATATCCTCTCCCGGAACCATGCCTGAAATGACTGAAAATGCCCCCATCATCTATGTCGATGCCGACGCCTGCCCGGTGAAGGACGAGGTGGTGAAGGTCGCAGAACGGCTCGACCTTGTCGTCACCTTCGTCTCCAATGGCGGCCTGAGGCCGTCGCGCGACCTGATGATCCGCAACGTCGTCGTCTCCAAGGGAGCGGACGCTGCCGATGACTGGATCATCGAGAACGCGCGCGCCAACGACATCGTCGTCACCGCCGACATTCCGCTGGCTGCCAGGGCGGTCGCGCTTGGCGCGCATGTGCTGGGCCCCACCGGCAGGCCGTTCACACCCGAAAGCATCGGCATGGCAGTGGCCATGCGCGACCTCAAGCAGCATCTGCGCGAAACCGGCGAGAGCAAGGGCTACAACGCTTCCTTCGCACCGCAGGATCGGTCGCGCTTTCTGGGCGCCCTTGACCAGACGGCACGACGGGCGCTCCGGTCGGTTCCTTCTGGCAAAGGTGAGCCCGAATGATGCGGTTTCGCCGACACTTCATTTTCGCGGCCAGCGCCGCTGTCGGCTTGATCGCACTTGGCGCGGCTCTGTTTCTGCAACATCCCTTGAGCTATGCAATTGCCGCCAATGCTTTTTTCGTGGCCTACATTTTCCTTGTGCTGCGCGAAATGCCGAAGCTGACAGCGGACTTCCTGAGCCGGCGTGCCCAGCAGGCGGACGAGCCTATCTGGATCATCTTCCTGGTCACGATCGGCATCGTTGCGGTGGCAGTAGGGTCGCTGTTTGTACTGATGAACGCGAAGCAGTCCCCGCATCCCTACTGGCTTGCCTTTTCGCTGCTGTCATTGCCGTTGGGCTGGTCCACCATCCATGCCATGGCGGCGTTGCACTACGCCCACCTCTTCTGGAAGGGCGACAAGAACCAAACGACCTCAACACGCAGCCGGATTCCGGTCGGGGGATTGATATTTCCAGATACCGAGCGCCCCTGCGGCTGGGATTTTCTCTATTTCTCCCTCGTCATCGGGATGACCGCTCAGACCGCCGACACCAATATCTCCACGACGGTGATGCGAAAGGCTGTAATGGCCCATTCGGTCCTGTCGTTCTTCTTCAACACCATCATCGTGGCTGCCGCGGTCAATCTGGTGGTTTCACTGGCAAGCTGACCGGCTCACGCGAATATCATCGCAACGGCGAAACAAAATCCAATCTCCAAGCGTAATCACTTCCGAAGGGGCGTAAAATGACGTCCCGCGATGGCTGAGGCCACGGGAGGTCAGGTCCGATGGAAAGCCAGGCACGCACGGCGCAGCAGGCGGATGAGCAGCCCGCGCCGATCGCAGATGGCGAACTGGTCTACCGCCAAACGCGCTGGACCCGCCTCACCCACTTGGTCTGGGCGCTGTCGCTGTTTTTCCTGCTGCTGAGTGGCCTGCAGATCTTCAACGCCCACCCCGCGCTCTATATCGGCCAGCAATCGGGCTTTGCTTTCAACAATGGCGTGCTTGCCATCGGCGCGGAAAATACCGCAACAGGACCAGTTGGTTACACCACAATTCTCGGAAATCGTTTCAACACCTCGGGCGTGCTAGGGCTGTCAGGTCCGGCCGACAATCCGAGCGGTCGCGCCTTCCCGGCATGGGCAACGATTCCCTCCGGCCAGGACCTTGCGACGGGGCGCGTGGTGCATTTCTTCTTCGCCTGGCTTTTGTCCGGCACGCTGCTCGTCTGGCTCATCGCCAGCCTGTTCAGCGGCCATCTACGCCGCGATCTCGCACCGGGCATCGATGATCTGCGCCGGCTGCCCAAGGACATTTCCGACCACGCAAGGCTGAAATTCCATCACGGCCGCGACTACAACACGCTGCAGAAGCTCGCCTATGGCGGCGTGTTGTTCGTGCTGCTGCCACTAATGATCCTGACCGGGCTTGCCATGTCGCCGAGCATGAACGCCGCGATCCCGTTCCTCACTGACATGCTGGGTGGGCGGCAGACCGCACGCACCATTCATTTCATCACCATGCTGCTGATCGTCGGCTTCTTCATCGTTCATATGCTGATGATCCTCGCTGCCGGTCCGATCAATGAACTGCGCTCGATCGTCACCGGCTGGTATCGCACCGACCGGGCTGAAAACGACCGCCCCAAAGGGAGCGACTGAGATGCCCAAATTGGACATGCCGAAGTTCCAGATCACCCGCAGGCGCTTCCTCACAGCCGCCACGCTCGGGGCATCGACCGTTGCGCTGTCTGGCTGCGATGCCTTCGACTTCCTGCAGGACCGCGACAGCAGCGTGCGCAACTTCCTCACTGGTGCCAACGATCTGACCTATCATGCTCAAAGGTTAATTGCCGGCCGCAACTCCCTGGCGCAGGAATTCACCGAGGCTGACATCCGCCAGCCGCAGCGGCCGAACGGCATCACCGCGCCCAACGACAGCGTCTATTTGGGGCTCCAGGTCAACGACTTCGCCGATTGGCGGCTGGAGGTCATTGGCCTTGTCGAAAAGCCGTTGTCACTGTCGCGGCAGCAACTGATGGATATGCCCTCTCGCACCCAGATCACCCGCCATGACTGCGTCGAAGGCTGGAGCTGCATCGCCAAATGGACCGGCGTGCCGATGGCGCTGGTGCTCGACCAGGCGGTGGTCAAGCCTGAGGCGCGCTATGTCGTTTTCCATTGCCTCGACACGATCGAGCAAAGCCTGTCGGGCGACATCAAATATTACGGCTCGATCGACCTGATCGACGCGCGCCACCCGCAAACGATCCTCGCCTATGGCATGAATGGTGGCCCGCTGCCGGTGGAAAACGGGGCGCCGCTGCGCGTGCGGGTCGAGCGCCAGCTCGGCTACAAGATGCCAAAATACCTCCACAAGATCGAACTGGTCGACAGCTTTGGGGTCATGGGCCTCGGCAAGGGCGGCTATTGGGAAGACCGCGGCTACGACTGGTATGGCGGCATCTGACGGCGATCGTCCTTGCCTCCACTACCCGGAAGTATTGGATAGGACTATCCTCCCGGTGAATAAGCACTGCGCGTCTAGGTGACAAAGCGTCGTGCTTGGGATATTGACGACTCGTCGAGGGCCTTTGCGGGCTCTACCTGTTTGCGGGAGAGAACAGCGGAAGCTGTCGCCGAAGGGGAAATCGCCCGAAATCTCTCAGGCAAAAGAACCGTAGACGGGAAAGACACTCTGGAAAGTCGGGACTTCGATCCCGCGCCGAAGGTGTAAGCGCTGCCGACAGAGTTCCGGAGCGCGAGTCTCTCAGGCTTCAGACAGAGGGGCACGGAATGGCCGCCGCAGCGGCTGGACACGTGCGACTCTGGAGAAGACATGACGGGCGACCATACCAACGAACTACCCCTTGCTGACCTGCATTCCGCCGCTGGTGCGCGCTTTGGCGCCTTCGCCGGCTGGAACATGCCGCTGACCTACCCTGCCGGCGTGATGAAGGAGCACCTTCACACGCGTGAAC
>NZ_JBFUKO010000427.1:0-4698 GCF_056400805.1 Aminobacter sp. P4_H6_2 | reverse complement strand
ACATCATGATCTCGGGCAGCATTTCGATTGCGGTTTCGGCGGARCCAAAACGGTCGATCAGCCCGCGAAAACTAGCCGGGCCGACATTTGGGGTGCGAATGAGGCGCAGCCAATGAAGCCGCTGCCGGTCGCTGAGATGCGGCCCGGCGGCGGGTTGGCTCATCCCTTTGACCCGATCCGCGATTCTGTGCCGGCAAGCAGCCGTGAGATGTTGGCGCGGTGCCGGAAGAAGACGATGACGCTCATCAACGCCAGCAGGCTCGCGGCCTTGGGCATGTCGATCATGTAGAGTGCGATCGGCACCGCAACGGCTGCGGCCAGTGCGGCGAGCGACGAATAGCGGCTGACGAAGGCGACCAGCAGCCAGGTCACGGCGAAGACCAGCGCGCCGGTCCCCGACAGGCCAAACAGCACGCCAAGATAGGTGGCGACGCCCTTGCCGCCCTTGAAGCCGAGCCAGACCGGATAGAGATGGCCAATGAACGCGCCAAAGCCTGCAGCGATGGCGGCATCGTGGCTCCAGTATGCTCCGACAACCACAGCTACGGTGCCCTTGAGCGCGTCGAGCAGCAGCGTTGCAGCTRCCAGTTTCTTGTTGCCTGTGCGCAGCACGTTGGTTGCGCCGATATTGCCAGAGCCGATCTTGCGCACGTCGCCGAGGCCGGCCGCGCGCGTCAGCAGCAAACCAAATGGAATCGAACCCAAGAGATAGCCGAACACGGCAGCGGCAATCAGGACATGCAGCGCCGTCGGAAAAATGTCATCCGGCATCAAGATACGTCTACTCCCCCGTGGCCCGTCAGGCCGAAAACACTGTGCGTCCAGCGACCAAGGTTTTCAAGACCTTGCCTTGCAGCCTGGCGCCTTCGAAGCAGGTGTTCTTGGAACGTGAGCGAATGTCGGCCTCTCGTACCACCCACGGCTCGTTGAGATCGACGAGCACCAAGTCGGCAATCGCGCCAGGCTTGAGCGTGCCGCCGGGCAGGCCGAACAGTTTTGCCGGTGCGGTCGAAAGCGCTTCGATGATGCGCAACAAAGGCACGTCATCATTGTGATGCAGGCGCAATGCCACGGCCAGCAGCGTCTCCAGTCCGATCGCGCCGACGGCGGCATCGGCGAAAGGCAGGCGCTTGGTGTCGACATCCTGCGGGTCATGCGAGGAGACGATCAAATCGATGGTGCCGTCCTTCAGCGCCTCGACCATGGCGATGCGGTCTTCCTCGGCACGCAAAGGCGGCGCCAGGCGGAAGAAGGTTCGATATTCGCCGACATCGTTTTCGTTGAGCGACAAGCTGTTGATCGAAACGCCCGAGGTGACCTTGGCCCCGTCAGCCTTGGCGCGCAAAACAGCGGCTGCCGCCATGGCGGTCGAAATCTTGGCGGCGTGGTAATTGCCACGCGTCAGACGGGCGAGCGCCAGATCTCGTTCGAGTGGAATGGTTTCGGCCTCGCGCGGAATGCCCGACAGCCCGAGCCAGCTGGCGTAGAGCCCTTCGTTCATCACGCCCGACGAGGCAAGGTCTGCGTCCTGCGTCTCATGCGCGATCACCGCGTCGAAGTCGCGTGCATAGGTCAGCGCCCGGCGCATCACCATCGAACTGGCGATCGTGTGGCGGCCGTCGGTGAAGGCGACGGCACCTGCTTCGCGCAGCAGGCCGAACTCGGCCATCTCGTGGCCTTCGAGCCCCTTGGTAATGGCCGCAGCCGGAAAGACGTTGACCGATGCGGTTTCCTTGGCGGTCCTGAGTACAAACTCTACCAGTGCGACATTGTCGATCACCGGGTCCGTGTCGGGCATCATCACGATGGATGTGACACCACCTGATGCAGCGGCGATGCTTGCCGAGGCAATCGTTTCGCGGTGCTCGCCACCTGGCTCGCCGATGAAGACACGGCCGTCGATCAGGCCAGGCACGATAGCCTTGCCAGCGCAGTCGATGACTTCTGCGCCGCTGGGAATGCCCTGGTTGAGTGCGTCGGCACCGGCCGCGACGATCCTTTTGCCATCGACGATGACCGAGCCGGTCTCATCAATGGCGCGCGAGGGGTCGACGATGCGGGCGCGCTGGAAAACCGTGATGCTCATGCGTTGTGTCCGTCGCGATTGCGGCGTGGGTCGAGCAGTGCTTCCATCACCGCCATGCGGACGGCGACGCCCATTTCCACCTGTTCCTGGATCACGCTTTGCGGACCGTCGGCAATTTCCGAGGCGATCTCGACACCGCGGTTCATCGGGCCCGGATGCATCACCATCGCGTCAGGCTTCGCGGCCTTCAGCTTTTCAGCATCGAGGCCGTAGTAGCGGAAATACTCGCGCACCGAAGGCACGAAGGCACCGGCCATGCGCTCGCGCTGCAAGCGCAGCATCATGACGACATCGGCGTCCTTGAGGCCGTCGGCCATCGACTGCGTCACCTCGACGCCCATCTGGGCAATGCCGGAAGGCAGCAGCGTCGAGGGCGCGACGACACGGACGCGCGCACCGAGCGCATTGAGCAACAGGATGTTGGAGCGTGCGACGCGCGAATGCAGGATGTCGCCGCAGATCGCCACCGTGAGGCGGGCAAGGCGGCCCTTGGCGCGGCGGATGGTGAGCGCGTCGAGCAGTGCCTGTGTCGGGTGTTCATGCGCGCCGTCGCCGGCATTGACCACCGAGCAGCCGACCTTCTGCGCAAGCAGGGCTGCGGCTCCCGCCGACTGGTGGCGGATAATCAATATGTCGGGCCGCATCGCGTTCAGCGTCATCGCCGTGTCGATCAGCGTCTCGCCCTTCTTCACGGAAGAGCTTGCCACCGACATGTTCATGACGTCGGCGCCGAGACGTTTTCCGGCGAGCTCGAAGGACGACTGCGTCCGCGTCGAGGCTTCGTAGAACAGATTGATCTGGGTTCTACCGCGCAGCGTCGACGTCTTTTTCTCCGATTGGCGCGAAATCGACACGGCCGCGTCGGCGCGGTCGAGCAATATTTCGATATCCAATGGGGAAAGGTCGCGGATGCCAAGAAGATGGCGGTGCGGGTAGGGCGGCAGGGACGAAAGGTCTGTCATCTCAAGGCGGTGCTATAGGCTGTGCTTAAGTGACCCGCAAGCCGGCATTTCAATGATGAAAGTTCTCCCACGGGATTTTCGTCGTTTCCAAGCTGGGCCATAAGCTATCGATAAGCATTTCAGTTATAAAGCCGGCCATGGCTGCGGATTCGTGCCCGTCGCCCACACCGATGAAGGACAAGGCGTGACGCAGGACGTGCCGAACCAGCCCCCTCCGCTGACGGGCAGCAATGCCTGGCGCGGCGATCCACTGCTGATCCAGATTGCAGAGAGCTTTTCCGAGCCGGTCCGCCGCGACCTGGACGGGCTGGGCCGTTTCGTTTTGAACCAGGAGGCGCAGGACCTTGCGCGGCTGGCCAACAGCGAGGTTCCGAAGCTCAAGACGCACGACCGTCAGGGCCGACGCATCGACCAGGTCGAGTTCCACCCAGCCTATCACGCGCTGATGCGGCGCTCGATAACAGGTGGGCTGCATTCTTCAGTGTGGGAAAACGGCGGGACCGAAACCGGACGCCGCCACCAGGTGCGTGCCGCACGCTTTTATCTTACGGCGCAGCTCGAATGCGGGCATCTGTGCCCCATCACCATGACCAACGCTTCGCTGGCCGCATTGATGGCGAGCCCAAAGCTGTTTCGCGAATGGGCGCCGCGCGTCACCACCCGCAAATATGATCAGGCGCAAAAGCCGCCGATCGAAAAGGCTGGACTGACGCTCGGCATGGGCATGACCGAAAAGCAGGGCGGCWCCGATGTGCGCGCCAACACGACCAAGGCTGAGCGCGCCGGGGGCAGTTTTTACCGGCTCAGYGGCCACAAATGGTTCATGTCGGCACCGATGTCCGACGCTTTCCTGATGCTGGCGCAGGCACAGGAAGGGCTTACCTGTTTCCTCGTTCCGCGCATCCTCAGCGACGGTACGGCCAACGGGCTGGAATTCCAGCGCCTCAAGGACAAGCTCGGCAACCGCTCGAATGCTTCCGCCGAGGTCGAAGTCCAGGGCGCCATCGGCGATCTGGTCGGCGAGCCCGGCGGCGGCATCAAGACCATCATGGACATGGTGACGCTGACGCGGCTCGACTGCGCGGTTGCCTCGTCGGCTCTCATGCGAGCGGGGCTCGCGGAAGCTGTCCACCACACGCGCCATCGCCAGGTGTTCGGCGCCAATCTGGTCGACCAACCTTTGATGCAGCGCGTGCTTGCGGACATGGCGCTCGATGTGGCTGGCGCGACCGCGCTTGCCTTCAGGTTGGCGCGCTCCTTCGACGAAGCTGCTTCCGATCGGGGCGAGGCGGCCTTTGCGCGCGCCATGACGCCGGTGGTCAAATACTGGGTTTGCAAGATTGCACCGGGTCTTCTTTATGAAGCGATGGAGTGCCTCGGCGGCAACGGCTATGTCGAGGAAGCGCCACTGGCGCGCTACTACCGCGAGGCGCCGGTCAACGCGATCTGGGAAGGCTCAGGCAATGTCATGGCGCTCGACGTGCTGCGCGTGCTGGAGCGTGCGCCAGGCCTGTTCGAGGATGTCCTTGCCGGCATCGAACGTGACCTCGGCGCGGGTGGGCGCAGCATATCAGGCGTTCTCAGGGCCGCCATGCAGGTTGCGAAGTCCGACGAAGGCTCGGCACGCATTCTCACCGAACAGCTCGCCAT
>NZ_JBFUKO010000426.1:0-4707 GCF_056400805.1 Aminobacter sp. P4_H6_2 | reverse complement strand
CGCCTTGACCACGCCCGAGATGCGCGCGTCGAAAATCTCGTCGACGCGCTCGGCCAGAAAGCCCGCGACCAGCCGGTCGACAGTCTCGCGCTCGGCGGCCATGGCACGGCGTTCGGTCTGCGAAATCAGGCCGGCGATCTCTTCCAGTCGCGCTTCCTCGGAAGACGTCAGTCCGCCTGCACCCAAGCCCAGCGAGCCGATCAGCGCGCGATGGACGATCAGGTCGGCATAGCGGCGGATTGGCGAGGTGAAATGCGCGTAGCGGCGCAGATTGAGACCGAAGTGGCCGATATTGTCGGGGTTGTACTCGGCCTGGCTCTGCGAGCGCAGCACAACTTCGTTGACCAGCTGCTCGTTGTCTTCACCGCGCACGCGTTCGAGAATGCCGTTGAACTGGGCCGGCCGCATCTCGGCGCCACGTGCCARTGACAGGCCGATGGTCTGGAGGAACTCGCGCAGCGATTCCTGCTTGGCGAGCGAAGGGCCGTCGTGGATGCGGTAGACGAGCTTCTGCTTTTTGTTTTCCAGCGTTTCGGCTGCCGCGACATTGGCCTGGATCATGAACTCCTCGATCAGCTTGTGGGCGTCGAGGCGATCGGGAACGATGACACGATCGACAGTGCCATCCGGCTTGAGCAGGATCTTTCGTTCGGGCAGGTCGAGTTCGAGCGGCTGGCGGCTGTCGCGTCCGCGCTTGAGGACGTCATAAGCTGCCCAAAGCGGCTTGAGAATCGTCTCCAGGATCGGTCCGGTCTTGTCGTCGGGCATGCCGTCGATGGCAGCTTGTGCCTGCGGATAGGCAAGGCGGGCCGACGACCGCATCATGATGCGGTGGAAGGAATGCCTGACCTTGCGGCCTTCCGCCGAAAACGTCATGCGCACGGCAAGTGCCGGACGGTCGACGCCCTCGCGCAGGGAACACAGATCATTGGAGATGYGCTCGGGCAGCATCGGCACGACGCGGTCAGGGAAATAGACCGAATTGCCGCGCTTCAGCGCCTCATTGTCGAGTGCCGTGCCTGACCGGACATAGGTCGCGACGTCGGCGATGGCGACGGTGACGATGAAACCGCCTAGGTTTTTCTCATCGGTATCTGCCACAGCATAGACCGCGTCGTCATGGTCCTTGGCGTCGGCCGGGTCGATGGTGACCAGCGGCAGTTCGCGCCAGTCTTCGCGCTTGCCGTCAAGCGTTGCCGGCTTGACTGCCTCGGCCTCGGCGATCACTTCGGCAGGGAAGATGTGGGGTATGTCGTGGGCATGGATAGCGATCATCGAGACCGCCTTCTCATTGGTCAGCGAACCCAGAACCGAAACGACCTTGGCACGCGGCAGGCCGTAGCGGCTGGCCCGTTCGGGAACGACTTCGACGAGGTCGCCCTCCTTGGCTCCGTTCTGAGAATCCTTGTCGACAACAAGCTCAGGCTGGCGGCGTTCGACCGGCTCGATGCGGAAGGTGCCGTCTTTCAGGATTCGGAAGATGCCGAGTGCGGTGTCGCTGCGCTTTTCGAATATCTTCATCACGCGCGCGGTGTAGGCCGGCTCGTTGTCGTCGCCGAGGTGATCCTCAATGGGGAAGGTCTTCGCCAAGACGCGGTCGCCAACGCCGGGAGTCGGGCCATTGCCGCCGCGCGACAGCTTGATGGCGACGATCGGGCCATCAAGCTGCTCGGAGGCGCGCGCCAGAAGCGTGCCTTCGGCGTCTCTGCCAAAGATGTCGAGCACGGCGACATGTTGCAAAGCACCGACGCGCGTCAGCCGCTTGCGGCTCTTTTCGAGCAGGCCTTCGTCCTGCAACTCACGCAGCAGGTGCTTCAGCCAGATGCGATCGTCGTTCTTGAGCGCGAAAGCCTTGGCGATGTCACGCTTGCCACTGCGGTCTGGATTCTCCGCGATATAGCGCAGAATCTCGTCCCGCGACGGGCGATAGACGTCCTTGCCACGGACCTCGTCGCTTGCRGCGCGTCTGGTGCCGGCGTTTCGTCCGGTGATCTTTCGCGCCAAGGTGCGTCAGTCCTTCTTTTTGGTCTTGCTGGCGGCGGTTTTCTTAGCTGCGCTGCTGGCCGGTTTTTTGGCCGCCGCGCGGGCCGGCTTCTTGGCCCCGCCGCCTTTCGCTTCTTTTT
The DNA here is from genome assembly GCF_056400805.1 of Aminobacter sp. P4_H6_2. NCBI lineage: Bacteria > Pseudomonadati > Pseudomonadota > Alphaproteobacteria > Hyphomicrobiales > Phyllobacteriaceae > Aminobacter > Aminobacter sp. P4_H6_2. The sequence goes on along the minus strand of NZ_JBFUKO010000426.1, from coordinate 2,584 downwards.
CAGCGATCAATGCAAGTGCGTCTTCCACCGTAACAGTCGCCGGATCCTTGCCCTTCGGCAAGGTAGCGTTGACCTTGCCGAAATTGACGTAGGGACCGTATTTGCCATCGCGCACGGTGATGTTACCGCCGCCGGCTGGATGCTCGCCCAGATCCTTGAGTGCTGCCGGCGTTCCGCCGCCCCGGCCACCTTTGCCCTTGGCCTGCTTTTCGGCAATCACGGTCACGGCGCGGTTCAGGCCGATCGAGAACACGTCCTCGATGCTTTCAAGATTGGCATAGGCGCCGTCATGCAGCACGAACGGACCGTAACGGCCGAGACCGGCCGAGATCATCTTGCCGGATTCGGGGTGCTGGCCAACGTCACGTGGCAACGCCAGCAGAGCGAGCGCCTTTTCGTGATCGATGGATGCCGGCGTCCAGCCCTTGGGAAGGCTGGAGCGCTTGGCTTCCTTGCCATCGCCGCGCTGGATGTAAGGCCCGAATCGCCCGCTGCGCAGCGTGATCTCTTCACTGGTATAGGGATCGGTACCCAGCACCTTGGTGCCGTCTTCGAGACCGCCATTGTCGCCATTTGCGCCGGGGCCGTCGAGCTGACGGGTGAAGCCGCATTCGGGATAATTCGAACAACCAACGAAGGCGCCGTACTTCCCGAGCTTGAGCGACAGGTTGCCGGTACCGCATTTCGGGCAGATACGCGGGTTCGAGCCGTCCTCGCGTTCGGGGAAGACCAAAGGCGCGAGTTCTTCGTTCAGCGCGTCGAGAACGTCGGTGACGCGCAGTTCCTTGATCTCGTCGACCGCGCCGGAAAAGTCCTTCCAGAAATCGCGCAGCACGTCGCGCCAGGCGAGCTTGCCGTCGGAGACTTCGTCGAGTTTTTCTTCGAGCGAGGCGGTGAAGTCGTATTCCACGTAATTTCGGAAAAAGCTCTCCATGAACGCGGTCACAAGCCGGCCCTTGGGCTGAGGCATGAGCTTGCGGTTTTCGATCTTCACATAGTCGCGGTCTTCAAGCGTCTTGAGCGTCGCGACATAGGTCGACGGCCGGCCAATACCGAGCTCTTCCATCTTCTTGATGAAGCTCGCTTCGGAGTAGCGGGGCGGCGGCTCGGTGGTGTGGTGCGTGGCGTTGATGGCTTCGCGCTTGAGCACCTCGTCGGCGCGGATCTCGGGCAGGCGACGGGTTTCTTCGTCCTCCGAATCCTCATCCTTCTGCTCGGTATAAGCGGCGAGGAACCCATCGAAGCGGGTGACGGAGCCTACGGCGCGCAGACCGGCGGTCCTTGCGCCGTTGCGCGCCTCGATCTCGACGGTCGTGCGCTCAATCTCGGCCGGCTGCATCTGACTGGAGATGGCGCGTTTCCAAATCATCTCGTAGAGCCGTGCCTGGTCGGCATCGAGAAACTTGCGCATCTCGCTCGGCGTCCGCGAAAAATCAGTCGGCCTGATGGCCTCGTGCGCTTCCTGGGCGTTCTTGGCCTTGGTCGTGTAATGGCGCGGCTTTTCGGGCAGGTACTTTGCACCGAACTCCTTGCCGATCGCCTCGCGGGCGGCCTCGATCGCTTCGGGCGCCATTTGCACGCCGTCGGTACGCATATAGGTGATCAGACCGGCGGTCTCGCCACCGATCTCCATGCCTTCATAGAGCCTCTGCGCTACCTGCATGGTACGGCTTGCGGAGAAGCCGAGGCCCGAGGATGCGGCCTGTTGCAGCGTGGAGGTGGTGAAGGGCGGTCCCGGATTACGCTTGGTCGGCTTGGCTTCGACCGACAGTGCCTTGAAGCTCGCCCCGTCGAGCATCGCCTTGATGTCGTCGGCCATTGCCTGCGAGGAGATGTCGAGCTTTTGCAGTTTCTTGCCGTCAAAGACGGTAAGCCTTGCGTCGAATTTTTCCGCACGCGGCGTGCCAAGTATGGCTGCGACCTGCCAGTATTCTTCGCGCACAAAGCGCTCGATCTCGGTCTCGCGGTCACAAACGAAGCGCAACGCCACCGACTGGACGCGGCCGGCCGAGCGGGCGCCCGGCAGCTTGCGCCACAACACAGGCGAGAGGGTGAAACCAACCAGATAGTCGAGTGCGCGGCGCGCCAGATAGGCGTCGACCAGCTGAGGGTCGATCTCGCGCGGATTGGCGATGGCCTCGAGCACGGCCTGCTTGGTGATCGAGTTGAAAGCGACGCGCTTGATCGTCTTGTCCTTGAGCACGCGCTTTTGCTTCAGCACCTCGAGCACGTGCCAGGCGATGGCTTCCCCTTCGCGATCCGGATCGGTTGCGAGGATCAGGCCGTCGGCCTCCTTGACTGCCTTGGCGATGTCGCTCAGCCGTTTCGACGACGCAGCGTCGACCGCCCACGACATGGCAAAATCGTCGTCCGGCTTGACCGAGCCGTCCTTCGCGGGCAGATCGCGGACATGGCCGAACGAGGCCAGAACCTTATAGTTCCGACCCAGATACTTGTTGATGCTTTTCACCTTGTTCGGTGACTCGACGACAACGACGTCCATATGTGGCTGATTTTCCAGTAAAGCGCCAAAACAACGACTACGGCGCGTGGCGAAGAATTTTCAATTCGCACGTCACATGGC
>NZ_JBFUKO010000425.1:0-4707 GCF_056400805.1 Aminobacter sp. P4_H6_2 | reverse complement strand
ACTGGACGCTCGCCAACGCCCATATGGGCCTGCGCATCTATCTCGCCGGTACCGAAGGCCTGATCGGCCAGATGATGCAGGCAGCGCTCGAGGCGGGCATCGACCCTGTCTCGATCCAGACCGAGCATCGCGGCTCGTGGGCCCGCCGGGTACAATGCGTGCACTGCAAGGGCATCACCGAAAACGTCACCACCCAGCCGGCCACCTGCTCGCATTGCGGCCTGCTGCTGCTGGTGCGCGACCACTATTCCAAGCGCCATGCTGCCTTCCAGGGCGTCTGCATCAATGCCGAGGATCCGACCGAGATCCCTCAGACAGAGGAGATTTTCCGGTGAGCGCGGGAACAAACAAGATTAACGTCACCGTGACCGAAGTGGTCGCGGTAAATGAACTGGTCAAGCGGTTCCATTTCGAGCGTACCGACGGCGGCGACCTGCCAACTTTCTCAGGCGGCGCCCATGTCGTCGTCGAAATGCGCGATGGCGACACCACCAGGCTCAATCCCTATTCGCTGATGAGTTCGCCGCTCACCACGCGCGACTACACCATCTCGGTGCGCCGCGACGATGTCGGCCGCGGCGGCTCGCTGTTCATGCACAACCGCGTCAAGCGTGGCATGGACATGGTGATCAGCTATCCGGTGAACCTGTTTTCGCTCGACCTGCGCGCCAAGAAGCATCTGATGATCGCCGGCGGCATCGGCATCACGCCGTTCCTTGCCCAGACAGCACAACTCGCTTCCACCGGCAGCAATTTCGAACTGCACTACACCTGCCGCAGCGAAGCGCTCGGCAGCTACTCCGATGTCCTGCGCGAACGCTATGGCAAGCGGGTCAACCTCTATCTCGACGAGCGCAACGAACGCATCCCGCTCGAACGCCTGCTCGCCACGCAGCCGCTGGGCACCCACATATATGTCTGCGGCCCCGCCGGCATGATCAAATGGGTGCGCGACATGGCGGCCACCCATGGCTGGCCGGACGACTCGGTGCACTACGAGCATTTCGCGGCACCGCAGCCGGGCACACCGTTCGACGTCAAGCTGGCTGTCAGCGGTCTGGAAATCCGTGTCGGCGAGCAGCAGAGCCTGCTTGAGGCGATCGAGGCCGCGGGCGTCGATCCGCCCTATCTCTGCCGCGGCGGCGTCTGCGGCCAGTGCGAGACCAACGTCATCTCCTATGACGGGACCTTCAAGCACAACGACCATTGGCTGAGCGATGAGGAGCACTGCTCGGGCAAGAAGATCATGCCATGCGTCTCGCGTTTCGAGGGCCGTTCGCTGGTCCTGGAACGGTAGAACACTCAGGGCGCTTGGCGCTCTGAAAGAGGGAGGAATTGATGGGAATTAACTTCAGGAAAGAGACGTTCCGCGACGATTTTACCTTCAGGAACAGTCCGGAAAACGTCAGGCGGTTTCCCTTCCCCTATCACGAAGACGCCTACATGTACTCGGTCAACATCGAGCCGCATGTGCCTGGGCCGAAGAACAGCGTGTTCGAACATCTGATCGATGTCGACGAGCACTATGTTTCGGAAATGCAGGACCGCGCCAAGGTCCTGGCAGAGGATCCGCTGCGCTGCCAGTCGTTGCCGCACATGACGCTCGCCGGCTGGGACCTGCTCGAACTGCTGATGACCGAGAAGGCCAAGAGCTACCCCGAGCACTTCACGCTGACGCGCGACGGCGACCGCTGGCACTGGATCAACCGGCCGCTCGGCATCGACGACACCTTCACCTTCGGCGACGTCTCCACCCTGCCCTACGGACCGATGGAATATATCACCCGCCAGAGTCAGGGCGACTTCGCCATCCTCGACCAGCGTGACGGCAATCTGTGGATGGATGCCGGCATGGTCACCACCCAGGCCGACTGGTCGCTCGATTTCGACATCGGCATGAACTTCTTCGAATGGCATGCCCCAGTGCCGCTGGCGCATGAAAAGGGCATCTTCACCCGCGCCCTCAAGTTCCTGATCAACATCCAGCAGGGCCAGCCGGCTCGGCGGCTGAATTGGACCATGACCATCAACCCGAGGCTCGATACCAGCCCGGAAAACTTCCACAAATGGGGCAGCGACCGCCTCACGGTAACGCCGGAGAATGTCGGCCAGAAGGTGCACCTGCGCGTCGAACTGCAGAGCTTCTTCCGGCTACCGCGTTCAAACGCTCTGGTCTTCCCGATCCGCTGCTATTTGCTCAAGATGGATGAGCTAGTGACCGTGCCCAAATGGGCGCGCCGCTTCCATCGCGTGCTGCGCGACCTGCCGGTGGAACTGGCCGAATACAAGGGCCTGACCCGCTATCGCCCGACTGTCGTCGAATGGCTGTCGAAATATGATGACGGTGCACCGACCTCGCCCGGCTTCAGCCCGGACTAGGTTTTCCGCCCGAGATTTGAAATGCCAAACGCCGCGTGTCCCAGGATGCGTGGCGTTTTGGTTAGGCAGGGTTGTCGTTGTCCAGCGCCTGCCTGGCGGAAGCGGGTGCTTGCCTTCGGTCGCCGGCAAAAAAAGCCCCGCCATTCCGCGACAGTTCGCCTTCTGCAAGGGCCCGCAGGACGCTACTCTTCCCATTGGCCGCTGAACGGAAAGCATCGTCGAACCGGACCGCCAGTTCACTGTCATGCATGTGCAGCAGACGTGGAACCCACTTGCCCTTTCCTGACCAGACGCCTCGGCCCAATAATGTGAGATCGGCGAGGGGTTGATAAAGGCTGGCTGAGATCGCCCGGATTTCAGGCGCGGTGCGATCGCCGTGCAAGTCCTCGATGAGATCTGCGATGATGTAGCGAAGCTCCTTGCTCCGCTTGTCCGTCAGCGGACCTGGACCCTTCAGCATGCGATCGGCTGCATCTTGCTTGAGGTTTTGCGCCAACCCCACGCCGTCTCCGATCGGCCGCCCGATGCTTCACGATTTCCTTGGCAATCGCCAAGGCGCCTTCTGCGGCAGTCTGCACGACCTCTCCTGGTTCARGACACCTTAACCTGGGAAATAGACGCCATACAGAAGTCGATCAAGACCGGACAGCTCAATCGCCGCTGCTGCCCTGCGGGTAGGAGATGATCGAGAGGTAGCGGATCGGTAGTGTCGTCAACTCTTCCGGACCGTGCGGGGCATCGGCATCGAAGAACAGGCTRTCGCCCGSCGTCATGCGGTAGAGGTTRYTGCYRTGGCGGTAAACSACYTCGCCYTCCAGCATRTAGAGGAACTCCATGCCSTCATGCTGGAASRTCGGGAAGACGTCSGAATCCTCCGACAGCGTGATGAGATAGGGCTCGACCACGACACCGGCGGTGTTGGAGCCGATATGGCCCAGCAGATTGTACTGGTGGCCGGCGCGGGTGCCACGGCGCTCGACGTCGACGCCCTCATTCGCCTTGACGAAGACGGCATTGCGCTCTTCTTCAAAGCGGCGAAAGAACGCGGTCAGCGGCACGCCAAGCGCGCGAGATAGCGACTGCAGCGTGGTCAAGGACGGCGAGGTGATGCCGTTTTCGATCTTGGACAGCATGCCGAGGGAAATGTTGGTCATCGCCGCCAGATCGGCGACGGTGATGCCCAGCTTCTTGCGGAAAGCGCGGACCTCGTGGCCAAGCGCCACTTCCAGCACCTTTTCAGGCGTGTCGCGCACCGCATGCGGGTCCTGAAGCAGCGGCACCGGGCGAGCCTTTGCCGCAACGGCAGCCGATACCTTATTGCCGTCGGCATCAGCCACGGCTGACAAGCGGTCTTCCTTCACCCTAGTGATCCCCTGCCACGGCAATTTCGAAAAAACAACATTTCACTAGAGGTAAAGTTATTTTACAAGAAATCAAGTGCCTCCGATCAAAGCAGAGGCAAATTGCACAATGCCGCGGCAATGGCGGGCGACGCGGTTCATCAGGCCAATGCCTGCAACTCGGCAGGCGGCAGCAAGGCACCGTGATGGCCAATAACTGAGGCGGCGACGCGGGCGGCAAATTCGGCGGCGCCGAGATGATCACCGGTCTCGATGTATCTTGCCAGGAAGGCGCCGTTGAAGCTGTCGCCGGCGCCAGTGGTGTCGACCACTTTTTCGGCCACGGCCGACGGCACGAAAGTCTCACTGCCGCCGAAGGACAGCGTAATGCCCTCGGCACCGTTTTTGACAACAAGCTTTTCGATGCCGAGGCCGCGATAGCGGGCGATTGTCGCGCCGATCGAAGCATCACCGAAATAGGTCGCCTCGTCCTCGAAGCTCGGCATGACGATGGCAGCGGCGGCGGCACCAGCGGTGATCGTACGCCGCATGGTCTCCGCGTCATCCCAAAGTCTGGGGCGGATATTGGGGTCAAAGGCCACCAGCTTGCCCRCAGCCCTGGCGCGGTCGAGTTCGACCAGGAGGTTTTTTACCGCCTCGGGCGCGAGGATCGCCAGCGTGATGCCGGAAAAGAAAACCATGTCCGACGCATCGATGGCCGCGCGCAAGGCACCAGTGTCGTCGGCCAAAAGCCGCGCTGCGGAAGCCGAACGCCAGTAGGAGAAGCTGCGCTCGCCGTCCTTGAGATGGATCATGTAGAGGCCGGGGCTGCGCCCAGGAACGCGGCGGACGAAGCTCGTGCCAATTCCGGTGCCTTCGATGAAGGCAAGCATTTCATCTGAAATCGTATCGGTGCCGACCCCCGTGAAATAGTCGACGGCCAAGGCCTTGGGCAGGAAAGCCCTGACATAATAGGCTGTGTTGAAGC
>NZ_JBFUKO010000424.1:0-4717 GCF_056400805.1 Aminobacter sp. P4_H6_2 | reverse complement strand
GGCGCCACGTAACCTTGGGGTTGGACTGGGCAATTGCCGGTGCCGCAAGCGTCGCGGCAGCGGCAGCAGCCCCCACGCCGGTCGTGCCGGCCTTCCTGATAAATGAACGGCGATCCATCAAAATCCTCCCATACTGGACCGAAAGACTAGTGCGACGCTTCGGGAAATTATTGCCTCCCACGACTAACGCCGCGGGCATCAATACACGGCGAAGGGGGCGAGTAAAGCGCGCCAGACTGGGCGGAGAATGTTTGATTGCCGAAAACCTTGCTGCAGCGCAAGCATCTAAAACTATAGTCTAATCCCCGCTGCCAGGCGCATACGAGATATGCAAACTTGTGTTGGAAAAGTGCCTTGGGATCGCCTATTTTGTAGGCAAGGAAACCGCATGCTTCCCATAAGGATTTGAACGCTATCATGCACCAGCCGCTCGTTGCCGTATCGACCGACGTCAAGCAGTTCGAGAACTACACTTGGCACGCGGCACCCCAGCAGTATCTCGAGGCGGCGATCTCGGGTGCCGGCGTGCTGCCGGTGCTGGTGCCCAATTTCGGCGACCGCCTCGACCTCGACGAGCTTTTGTCCTCCGTCGACGGCGTCATGCTGACCGGCTCGAAGTCGAACGTCGACCCGCGCCTCTATGGCGAGGAAGCGACCGAGGCCAATGGTCCCTACGACTTCGCCCGCGACTCCACCACCATGCCGCTGATCCGCAAGGCGATCGAACGCGGCGTGCCGCTGCTCGCCATTTGCCGCGGCATCCAGGAACTGAACGTGGCGCTTGGCGGTTCGCTCGCCACCGAGATCCAGGAGCGCGAAGGCATCGCCGATCACCGGGCGCCTGTCAGCGACAACCAGGACGAACGCTTCGCCATTCACCAGGTGGCCACCATCAAGCCGGGCAGCTGCCTTGCTGGTGTGTTCGGCCCAGGCGACATCCTGGTCAACTCGGTCCACCGCCAGGCAGTGGAACGGCTCGGTTCGAAGCTGCAGGTCGAGGCGGTGGCGCCCGACGGCACGGTCGAAGCCGTCTCGGTCCGCGACTCGCGTGCGTTCGCCGTCGGCGTGCAGTGGCACCCGGAATACTGGGTCGGCACCGACGACGTCTCGCAGCGTATCTTCAAGGCATTCGGCGATGCCGTGCGGGCCTATGCGCTCGCCCGTCAGGCAGCACGAACGGCAGCGGAATAGTCCGCCCTTTAGCCCTTGGCCGTCACATGCGCGGTCTCGGGCACCGGAGTCAGCGCCCGGCGCTCGTTGGAAAACCACGCAAAGATGTTGTCGGCCGCAAGGTCGGCCATCGCCTGACGCGTATGAACAGTCGCCGAGGCGACATGCGGCAGGAGCGAAGCATTGGGCAGGTCAATCAGCGCTTGCGGCACATTCGGTTCGTCGGCGAAGACATCCAGACCGGCGGCCAGGATCGTGCCCTTCGACAGCGCCTTGACCAGTGCTGCCTCATCGACCGTAGCGCCACGGCCGACATTGACGAAGACGCCATTGGCGCCGAGTGCTTGAAAAATCTCGGCGTTGACGATCTTCTCGGTCTGGGGCGTGGCAGGCGCCACCGAGATCAGCGTGTCGACCGCGAGCGCCAGTTCCTTCAGCGTCGGATGGTAATCGTAGGCAAGGCCTTCGACCTGGCGGCGATTGTGATAGGCGATCGGCAGTCCAAAGGCTTCGAGCCGGCGCGCGATAGCCAAACCGATGCGACCCATGCCGAAGATGCCGATGCGGCGGCCGCGCAGCGTAGCCGTCAGCCGATAGCCGCCCTCGCGGACCCAGTGCCCCTGCCGCAGCCAGCCCTCTGCCCGAGGCAGCTCGCGCACGGTGTTGATGAGCAGGCCCACCGCCGTGTCGGCGACCTCTTCGGTCAGCACATCGGGCGTGTTGGTGACCATGATGCCGCGTGCACCGGCATGGCGGGCGTCGACCGCGTCATAACCGACGCCAAAATTGGCGATAATCTCCAGATTGGGCAGCGCATCGATAAAGGCGGCATCGACCCGACCCATCGAAGCGATGCCGCGAACGTTTGCTTTCGTCTCGTCCGTCAGCAATGCCGGATCGCCTTCGGCGACGTGGATCAGCGGAAATGCCGATTTGAGCCGCTCGGTGACATGCGGATGCATCCGGCAAGGGATCAGGATCACCGGTGCTTCGATGTTCGATGCGGTCATGTGCGTTCTTTGGGTTTTCCGGTGGACTGCCTGACATGCAACTCGGGCTTGATCAGCTCCTGCGACGGCCGCACCGACTGGCCGTTGAGCTTGTCGAGAAGCGCGCTTGCGGCGCGGCGGCCAACCTCGCGCTGGCCGTTCCATACGGTGGTCAGCGCAGGCGTTGCGATCTGCGCTTCCTCGAGATCATCATAACCGGTGACCGAGACATCGATGCCGGGCACCAGACCTGCACGCGCGATGCCGTTCATCAGGCCAATGGCCACGAGATCGTTCCAGCAACAGGCCGCCGTCGGCTTGTCCTTGAGTGCCAAAAACTGCCCCGCCGCCTCGAAGCCGCCCTGCTTGGTGCGCGGACCGGCGATGCGCCACGATGGAAGGACTTCCAGTCCCGCCGCTTCCATGGCGTTGAGATAACCCTGGTAGCGGTGGCGGCCGGTCGAGGTCTGGTCAGTGCCGCCGATCATGGCGATGCGCTTGTGGCCGAGCGAGATCAAGTGGTTGGTGGCGAGCGCAGTTCCATAGGCATCGTCGCCACGGAAGACCGGTACTTCTGCACCTTCGACCGAACGCGCGATCAGCACGGCTGGAAGGCCGTTCTCCTCTGCCATGATGATGTCTTCGGCCGGCGTGCCGATAGCCGGCGACATGATCACCCCGTCGGCGCCGAGCTGCAGCAGCGTGTCGACGAAAGTGCGCTGCTTTTCGAGGTCGTCATAGTGGTTGGAAAGGATGAAGGTCTGCCGGCTGCGGTCGAGTTCGCTTTCGATCGAGCGCAGTATCTCGGCATAGAACGGGTTCATGATGTCGTGGACGACAACGCCGACGATGCCCGAGCGCGAAGTGCGCAGGCTGGCGGCACGGCGATTGTAGATGTAGCCGATCTCTCGGGCATGATGCTTGATGCGGTCGCGGGTGGCGTCAGCGACAAGGGGGCTATCGCGCAGCGCAAGCGACACGGTGGCAGTCGATACGCCAAGTGCGTCAGCGATCGTCGAAAGCTTGATCTTCTGAGCCAGCGGGCCCTCCATCCGCAGCGTGAACGAACGGTCTTTTAAACCGTTTAAAGCCGTATGCCATTGTTCAACGGCAAATCAAAGCTTTTTTGCCAGTTCCTCGGTTTCGGCATTTGGCGCAGCACGGTTGCGGACCCTGAGCGTGTGTTCACGGTGGATGATGTAGAGGCCACTGGAAACAATGATTGCAGCCCCCGCAAGGGTCCAGCGGTCCGGCAACTGGTCGAACACAAGCCAGCCCAGAATGATCATCCACACCATCTGGAGGTAGGGATAAGGCGCTAACGCTGTCGCCGTCGCGCGCTGGTAGGCCTTGATCAGCAGCCAATGGCCGAAGCCGCCGAACACGCCGAGCCCGAACAGCACAAGCCAGTCATAGACATGCACCGGCAGCGAACCGGCCAAGGGGACCGCCGGCAGCATGAAAATCGCCGGCACCACCGCCGAGTAGAGGATCAGGCTTTCGGCCGTTTCGCGGTTGCCCATCTGCCGGGTCATGATCGTGTAGAGTGACGAGCTCAGCATGGCGCAGAGGGAAAAGATATGCCCCATGTCGAAGCCGCCGAAGCCCGGTCGGGTGATGACGACTACACCGATGAAGCCGACGAGGACCGCGAGCCAGCGCCGCCAGCCGGCCCATTCGCCAAGCAGCGGTCCGGCAAGCGCGGTGATGACCATCGGGCTGGCGAAATTGATCGACACCGTTTCGGCGAGCTGTAACGTCTGCAGCGCCATGAAATTGAAGATCGTCGAGCCAAACATGAACACGGCGCGCAGGATCTGCAGCTTCAGGCTTTGCGGCACAAGACGTTCTGGCCGTCGCCAGGCCTTGAACAGGACGATGACGATGAGCGCGTGAACGGCAAAACGCACCCAGGTGACGAAGGGCGCCGCCATACCCGATGTCACCAGATGTTTGGCGCTGGTGTCGAGGAAGGAGAAAATCAGGCCCGAGGCGAATATCAGCAGGATCGCCGATGAAGGCGTTGCTGTTTCTGCTGGTTTTTGGGGAGACACGCTGGCAGGCCGGAAAATCGAGGACGGAGGTTACTTCCAGCTCATGCGGGAAGTGCTGCCGTCCGGCAAGGCGAAAGTCGTGGTCCAGCCGAAGAAGTGATCACTCCGCCGCTTCGGCTTCCACTTCGGGCTCCGCTTCGGCAGCACCCTCGACTTCGGCAACCTCGTCGTCGATGAGCGTGAGGTCCGACAAATTGGCCTCGATGCGCAGCAGAAGCTTGGAAAGCTGCTTCAGATCCTTCTTGTCGAAGCCCTTGAGCGCCTGCTTTTCGGTCTTCTTGACCGACTTCTCCACGGCGCGAATGGCGTCCGTACCGGTTTCCGTCAGGAAGATATGAGCCTGGCGGGCGTCGGTATCCGAGGCGCGCTTTTCGAGGAAACCCTGCGCCTGGAGCCGATTGATGGTCTTGGTGATGGTCGGGGGACGGACGCCGAGCCGCGAGGCGAGCTGTCCGGGCGTCTGGCCGTTGTCGTCGTGCAGCGACAGCATGATCTGGTCCTGGC
>NZ_JBFUKO010000423.1:0-4720 GCF_056400805.1 Aminobacter sp. P4_H6_2 | reverse complement strand
ACACAGATTGGCGCGTTGCTGCATGCCACCCGAAAGCTGCCAGGGGAATTTTGAGCCAAAGCCTTTGAGTCCGACCAGAGCCAGCATCGCTTCAGCTCGAGCAACGTATTCGGCCCGATGCTTCTTCAGCCGCTCGCGATATGGCGAGACGATCTCGAGCGGCAACATGATGTTGTCGAGGGTCGTACGCCAAGGCAGCAGCGATGGATTCTGGAACGCCATGCCGACGATTGACAGGGGCCGCGTGACCCGCGCTCCATCGACGGCGACGCTGCCTTGCTGGGGGATGACCAGCCCGGTCGCGAGTTTCATCAGTGTCGATTTTCCGCAACCGGACGGGCCAACGACCGCAGCGAACTCGCCCTTGCGCACCGACAGCGTCAAATCCTCGACGGCCTTGATGCCGCCTCCCCCACCGTAGGAAAGCGCCACGCCGGAAATATCGACGAAACCTGGCACTGCCGTGTGCTCTCGGCTGGTTTCGCTACCGGCGCTGGCTTTGTCACGAGCAGGCCGCACCATAACATCTTGATCACTGTGCATTGTCGTCTTGCTCCATGTCGGAGTTGGGCCTTTCAGCCATTGTGTGAACGATGCGCCCAGCCGGTGTAGCGCTGCTCGATCAGGGCGGTGACGGCATAGAGAACGATGCCGAGCACCGAGAGCACCATCAGCGCGGCAAAGACGATCGGCACCTGGAATGCGGCCTGGGCGTCGAGCATGAGCTTGCCAAGACCACTGCTGGCACCGGATGTCTCGGCAACGACCGCGCCAATGAACGCGAGCGTGATCGCGACCTTCAGCGAGCCGAAGAAGTGCGGCAATGACCGAGGAATGCCCACCTTGATCATCACCGTGAACTTGTTGGCCCCCAGCGCCCGCAGCACGTCTTCGAGTTCCGGCTCGACGGTTGCTAGGCCTGTCGCCACATTGACCACGATCGGGAAGAACGAGATCAGGAATGCCGTCAGGATGGCGGGTACAGCGCCAAGCCCGAACCATAAGATGAGCACCGGAACCACCGCGACCTTGGGGATCGAATTGAAGGCGATCAGGATCGGATACACCGCCGAATAGACCGCCCGATGCCAGCCGACGGCGACCCCCAGCACTAGGCCTGTGACGATGGCCAGCATAAAGCCTACCAGCGTCGTCCACAGCGTCACCAGAGCATTTTCCCAGATTACCGCCCGGAACTCCCAAAGTGCGTAGAACGTCGCCGACGCGGTGGGAAGAATGACTTCCGGTACATCAAAGACACGGCAGACCACTTCCCAGGTTACGAGCAGGGCGAGTGCGAATAGCAGCGGTGCGCCAAGCTTTTCGCCGTACCACCACAGCTTCAGATTTTTCTTCGAAACACCGGCAACGCCCGCGGGCGGGCGTTCCTGCAACATGCTCGTATCGGTCATATCTTCACCCAGTCCAGTTTGAACCGCGCTTCGCCTCGTGGGCTTTTGCGCACGCAACCATGAGGGTCCGCCAGCGTCGGGCGCCGGCGGAGGCATCACTTGACCATCCGCTCGTCTTTCGGCGGCAAGAATTCCGAGGTGTACACGTCCTCGGCTTTGGGCTTGTTCTTGAACGGGAATGCTGTCGCCAGCTGATCGATCGAACGGCCAAGACGCGCCATATCGGCGTCGCCGAACCCATTTTGACGAACGTCGTCAGTCAGATAGCTGAGGGCGGTGACCACCTTGAGGCGTTCAAGCTCGATGTCGGCCTTTGCCACCGGATTGTATTTGAGCAAGCTGGCAATGGCTGCGTCGGGGTCGGCGAAGGAAGCGAAGAACCCCTTGATGGTCGCCTTGACGAATTTTCGGACGGCATCGGGATGATCGCGGATAAAATCCGGGTTTGCCATGACCGCACTGCCATAGAGGTCGAGGCCGAAATCGCTCATCAAGAGCATACCGATCTCGTCGTCTGGTACCCCCGCGGCCTTTACGCCCAGCTTGTTGCTGGAAAATGCGGTGACCGCATCGACCTGGCCCTGGGCAAGCAGTGCTTCGCGCACCGGAAAGCCGACATTTTCGATTTTGACTTTCGACGTGTCGATGTCGTTGAGCTTGGCGAGGATTGGCCAGTGCGAAAAGGCGGCGTCCGCCGCCGGCGCGCCGAGGATCTTGCCTTCGAGATCCTTTGGCTTGGTGATGTTGTTTTTCTTGAGCGTGAGAATGGCGAATGGCGGCGTGTTGTAGGTGATCAGCACCGCCTTAATGGGGACCGCGCCGACACCGTCGCGATATTTGATCAGCGCGTTGAGGTCCATCTGGCCCATGTCATAGGTGCCCGAGGCAATGCGATTGATGCCGTCGAGACTGCCGGTGCCCGGGTCGATGGTGACGTCCAGTCCCTCGTCCTTGTAGAAACCCTTGTCGAGGGCGACGAGAAACGGCGAAACATGGCCTTCGAAGCGCCATTCGTGCAGGAAGCGCACCTTGGTGAGTTCCTGCGCCGCAGCCGGGAATGTCAGGATAGCCAATAAGACGGCCGTAAGGCCGCAAACAAATCTCTGCAATGTCTCCTCCCAGTGTCCAAACGCGCCCAATGCGCGTTGAACCTCGACCTCCGGAGGCGACCCACTTCGAACTGTCCGCAAAGCTTGGCTTGGCGGAGGCCGAACGATCGACCACGGAAACTCTCGCGAGTCCACCGACGAGTTGAGACTTGCTGATCTAGAGTAGCGCGGCTCCACTCATTGGCAAAACCCAATGAGTGAGCAATTATCTCCTCTGTCTGTTCCCTAAGCAGAGGTTAGTGCGCTTATACTCACGCTTCGATTAAAAGCCCGGCGATCTTCATTGTCAACGACTGTTTACTCCATCCGCACAAACAGGCGGACTTGAGGGTCCCGAACGGCGACCGCCGCTCAGCGAGCAGCTTGCGAGCGCCGATCACCAGATTGGAAAACTGGCTCTGCCCAGTCGTCGTTCTGCCGTCGAGCCTCCCAAGGACACTGCCGGTCTAGCAGCGAAGTTCTGCGGAAACGAATAACGGACATTGTGTCGTACGTGTCAGCCATGCCGGCCTGGATGCGAGGTCACTGGGGTGGATTGGAGCTCTCTTCGTGCGCCTTCCGATCTCTGGCACGAGCGGAAGCGAGCCAAGCTTCAGTTGTCGAGCGTTCTGTCTTCGCGTTCTTCTTCGCCCAGTTCAGATATATTGTGGCGCCCTGCGAGCGCATGGCCAAGGCAAGAGCCGCGCTTGGGCTCAGCTCATATCGCTTCCGGAAAGCACGGCTGAAATGTGCTTCGCTGCGAAACCCGTGCTGATGAGCGATCACTGAAATTTTCAGTTTGCCCGCGGATCTTACAATAGCCTGAAGGCTGGACGTCAGTCGTTCGCCAAGCAGCCAGCGCTGTACCCCTCCATGGGCGGCAAACGAACGAAACAGTTTCGATCGCGAGACGCCCAGCGCGGTCGACAGCTCGTCGGGGCCGAAGTCCGGATCCGACATTCTCCGTTTGGCCAGCCGATGAGCGCTATCCAGAACTGAGACATTGTCTCGCTTCCTTTTCGGCGAAGCGACAGGAAGGGTGGTCGCGGCAAACCGCAAAATGCCGTCGACGGCCGACTGAGCCTGGTCAATGCTGAGTCCGTCGATRTGATCCACAAGTGACCTGATCTGCGTGCCAAGGAGGTTGCCGGCGCTGCTGTTTGCGGACAGCACCATTCCGTGGACGACGCCTTGAAGCCCGGGCGGTGCGCTCGCTCTATCGAAAGTAAGCGTTATCCCTTCGTAGCCGGGCGTGTGGGATTCGTACGGCAGTGAATAATCGACGGCGACGATGTCGCCTGGAACATGGGTTTGCTTGCGGCCGTCGTAGTCGGTCACAACGCTTCCGCCTGTAAGCAGATAAAGTGACATCTGAGAGATTGGTCTGTCGTCAATGACACGCTGTGTCCGAGACATCGTCATAGCCGACCCGCCGTTGACCTGCACGAAGGCTTCGGGGAGCTGCCAACTGCAGCCGTGAAAGTCGAACAAAGTCGGGTCGGCGTCGTCCGGTATGGCACAGTCAACCAATCGCGAGAGCGCCACCTTCCAGGCGGCGAAGCATTCCATACCCGGAGAAAACGGCCAAACAATACCGCGCGATGCGCGCGCCACTTCAGACAACGGCTTAAGTTCAGATGCCGCTTTTTCGACCATTCCGTGATCCTGCTGCCTGTACGCCACTGGTTCTCTGGCTTGCAATCTCAGTCTGTGGGTTTCCCGAAGTCGAGTCTGGCTCGTGCATTCGCGATCAAGGAAAACATCGATACGCAGCGTAAGCGATGGCGCCCATCTTCAAACCCCTTTCAATCAGCCTGCGCGAGTGCGGAACATAATCGCGGCGAACATGAGTACGCCGGTGAAGACCACCAGAGATGACACCGCGACAACTGGCTCCAATGACGGGTTTCCGGTCAGCAGCAAGTAGAGAGCAGGCGTCATCACAATCACACCGCCAGTGTAGACATAGTATTGCACTTTCGCCAAGCGTGTCCCGGCACCGCGCGGGTTAAGCGCGTGAAACGCGCCGAATATAGACATCGTCACCCAGCCGAGGAGATTGATATGCGCGTGTGCGCCGGCTGCAACGTAGTCATGGGCAATCGACATCTGCAGCCCGACCAGAATCCCGGCAATTAGAAAGCAAATTGCAGTGATGAAATACAATCTGGAAATGTTTGGCATGATCCCCCACGTTCTGTCGGTAAATGTGATCAATGG
>NZ_JBFUKO010000422.1:0-4729 GCF_056400805.1 Aminobacter sp. P4_H6_2 | reverse complement strand
CCATATTGCTTGAACAAGCCGTTTATGACCGCATCCGCCCCGGCGAGATGGYCGGTGTGCGAGGCGGCCATGCGCGCGCCACGCTCGGTCGACCCCATTTTCAGCATGACCACCGGCTTCTTCACTGCATTAGCCGCCTCAAGCGCCAGCCGCAGCTTCGAGATCGACTTGAAGCCCTCGACATAGGCAGCGATGACTGACGTCTGCGGATCGTGCGCAAAGTAGTTGATGAAGTCGGCAACCTCGAGATCGACCTCGTTGCCTACCGTTACCCAGCGCCGAAAGGCAGCCCCCATGGCTACGCCCTCGACGATAGGGCGGCCGTTGAAGCCGCTCTGGGTGACCAACCCGATCAGGCCGCCGCGATGCTGCTCCGGTATGGGAAACTGCTCAAAGGTATTGTCGTTGGTGTTCGGCCCGATGACGCGCACGCCATGTTCGCGCGCCGCCGCGGCGACCTTGGCCTCGAGAGCGGCACCCTCGGCACCCACTTCCGAAAAGCCGGAGCTGAAGACAATAACGTCGCGCACGCCGCGGCGACCGCAATCGGCGATCACCTGCGGAACGATCGCCGGCGCCACCTTGACCACGGCGAGGTCGATGTAGTCAGGCACCTCTGCCATCGACGTGAAGACGGGCATGCCGCCGGCCTCGCCGCCGCGCGGATTGACGTAGCAGAACCGAACATCCTCGCCGAAGCGGCGGAACCAATTGTGCGCCTGCGGCGACGCATCGACACGGCCGACATAGGCGATCCCGGTCTTCTTGCAAAACATGCGCTGGAGATCCGCCAGGCTGCGGTCGAGTTCGTCGCGGGCGTGCCGGATTGCCTGTGGGATGGTCTGCATGGTGTCGGGGTCTTTCGATAGGGTTTTCAGATTGAGGGGCAAACGGCCTAGGCCAAATGGCCGAATTCAAGTTCCTGGTGAGGTGCCAAGCTGGGGCACGAAACGCTCTGCGTCGGCACACCGGCGCAAGGAGAGGAGAGCGCCATGGGATCCGCGGCCAGTACGGCGAGACGGGCGGAGTTGGGATTCGAAGAACCCAACGAACTGCTGCGGGGCGTCACCAACGACCGTTCTGGCGGTGTGGTGAAATCCAGTCTGCGCGTGCTTTCTGTACTCGAATACTTCCAGGCCAATCCGCGGCCGGCGCGAACGACTGAGATCAGCCGTGCGCTCGCCATCCCCAACTCCAGCGCCGACGACATACTGAAGACGTTGGTGCGCACCGGCTACCTCGCCTTCGATCCGCGCCAGAAGGTCTACCTGCCATCCTACCGGATCGTCACGCTCGCCCGGCGCCTCGAAGGTTCGTTCTTCGGTGGTACGGCGGTCTCCGACCTGATGGACGAAGTTCATCGCCGCACCGGCCTGACGGTTTGGCTGTGTATGCAAAACGACCGCTGGGTGCAGTGCTCGGCGATCATTCCCGGCTCCGATTTTCACGCTGGCGTCCATGTCGAAGGCTTCACCGATTACGACTGGTCGACCGCCGCCGGCATGGCACTTTTGTCGGGCAAGCCGCAGGAGATGGTGGTGGAGATTGCCAAGCGCATGTTCCGCACCGAGCCGCCGGCAAGGCGCACGGCCAACTTGACCGCACTGCTCGACAAGGTCAGATCGGTTCGCAAACAAGGCTATGCCACCTCCCGCGGCTTCTCGGCGGAAGGCGTGACCGCGGTCGCGGCATCCTTCCAGTCGAAGTTCATGCGTGTTCCGGTCGCCGTGGGGCTTATCAGTACCGCGCCCGAGGAGAGCCCCGGCACGGCTGCCCTTGGGTCCACCCTCAGGCAGATAGTGACCCGGCACCAACGCCTCGCGGAATTGCACCGGGCCAATGACGACCTGCCTATTTCGCCGGAATGGGAATTCCTGCGGCAGCAATGAAGCCCTGGTCAACGACGCGATCCTCCGGCATCAGCTCGGTGTAAGACAGCACCTCGGGAATGAGCGCGTAGGTCTTCTGCAGGCGCTTGGCGAGATCGGCCGGCATGTAGAGGTTGGGATCGAAGGTAAGCGAGACACCCTTCTTCAGCGTCTCCTCGGGCAGCTGCAGCTCCTCGAGCATGATCTTCATGATCTCAGGGTTGTTATGGTAGTCGCCCTGGAGATAGGTGCGCGTCGTGCGTACCAGCGCCCGCATCACCGCCTCACCGACGTCGCGGCGTTCCTTGAGCAGGCGTGGACCGAAGCTCCACGACCCTGCCGACATCTCCGGTCCCTGGACGAAGGCCAGCGACACCTTGGATTCATCCGCCTTCTGCCAGATGGAGTCGATCAGGTAGCCGAAATTGACGGCACCGTTCTCGAGTGCCACCAGGATGTCAGGCGAAGCCATGGTCTGGAACTTCACGTCCTTGAGCGACAGGCCGACTTTCTCCAGTTCCGTCTGCAGGAAGTAGGAGGCCGTCGAGCCGAGGCCGATGGCGCTGGCGACGGTCTGGTCCTTGAACAGGTCGACGGTGAACTTGCGGCCGTTGAGAAAGGCGTTGTTGGCCCAGATCCCCTGCTTGGAGGCCGGCGACTGGACGAAGAGCGGCGCCACCACGCGGATGTCGGCGCCACTGGCGATGGCGTTGAAGACGGCCGCGCTCGGCTGGCCGCCAAGCACGTCAGCACGACCTGTGGACAGGAGCACGATGCCGTCGCTCGACTTGGCGAAGGTGTATTCGATGTCGATGTTTTCCTTGTCGAACTCACCCATTCGCTCGGCAAGGATCATCGGGATGTAGGCCTCGACCTTGGCAGTCATGGCGACTGTCACCTTCTCGCGCTGCGGCAGAGGCTTTGGCGCGTCAGAGCCCTCGGCACGGGCGCCGAGGCTCATCCCGATTACGGCGGCGGCAAGCGCCAGTTTCTTCCATAGAGATTTCATAGCTTCCTCCCTGTTGATCCTCTTGGCCGCCGGCCCTCGTCGTCAGTCGTAGACCAGCTTCCAGCTCGACCCGGCGAACTGCCTGACGCGCGGTCCACCGAAGTGGAATGCCGGGTCGCCCGGCGGCTCGGCGAACGAGATGACCGCGGTATCAGGGGCCGGCGGCAGCGCCGCCCATATCCGCCTGCCGGCTGTGTCAATGTCGACGCGATTGGGAATGTTGCGCTTGAGGCTCGCCACCCGCGGATAAAGCTCGGGATCGACTCCGGAGGCTGCGCGCAAGGCCGGCGTGTCGACGCCGCCCGGCCGCACCGCCACCACCCACGGCCCGGTTCCGCCGCGGCTCTGGCGCTCGCGCGCGACAACTTCGACCCAGTGCTCGATAGCAACCTTGGAGGCGCAGTAGGTGGCGAGGCCTTCGAGCGCTGCAACCGCCGCGCCGGAAGAAAGCATCACCAGCCCTGCCTCGTAGCCGGGGCGGCAAGCATCGAGAAACGCTTCGGCAAGCACGAAGGGTGCAGCGAGATTGGCAAGCACGCCTTTTTCATACGTCTCCGAGGAGACCTTGCCGACCACGCCGATCGCTTCGGAATAGTATGCGTTGTGGATGAAGATGGCGCGCTTGCCGCGAAACGCGGCCAATTCCCGGATGAAATGGCCGCGGATGCGATCCCATGTCGAAGGGTCAGTCAGGTCGAACGCGACGCTCTCGTAATCGGGGTGCTTCCGGCGCGACAGATTGATGATGCGGGCGCTCTTGAAAGGAACGTTGCGGGCGAGCCCGAGGCCCACGCCCTGCGTCGCACCACTGATCCAGACGATGGTATCGTGCATCGTTAGCCCTCCATCTCAATTGCGCAGCACGACCGCACAGGTCGGGCCCAGATCGCTTGAGCTCACCAAGCAGCAGTCGGCGTTGTCGACCTGACCGGTCGAGTTGCCGCGTATCTGCTTCACGCCTTCGGTGATCATGTTGAAACCATGCAGATAGACCTCCGAGAGGCTGCCGCCGCCGGTGTTGACCGGCAGGCGCCCACCAAGCGCGATGCCGCCGTCCTCGGTGAAGGCTGCCCCCTCGCCTCGCCCGCAAAAGCCATAACCTTCAAGGGTGAAGAACACTTCTGGCGTGAAGGCGTCGTAGAACTGCGCCACCTTGATGTCGGAGGCACGGAAGTCGCTCTGGCGCCACAGCGACTTCGCGCAGGTCGCGGCCTGTGAGCGCATCGGATCAGCCGTGAAGTAGTTGGCAAGTATGGCACTGCCGCCGTCGAACCCTTGAGCTGCAGCATGGATGTAGACGGGCCTGGCACGGCAATCCCTGGCCCGCTCCGCAGAGGTGACGACGAAGGCGATCGCCCCGTCGGTCTCAAGGCAACAATCGAACAGACACAACGGCTCGCTGACCCAGCGCGCGGCGAAATAGTCCTCGCGGCTCATCGGCTTGGCATGCATGAAGGCATTGGGATTGCGATTGGCATGGCTTCGAAACGCCAATGCGACATTGGCGAGATGATCGCGGGTGGCGCCAAACTCGTGCATGTAGCGCATGGCAAGCACACCCACCTCGTCGACCGGGCGGATAATGCCCCAGGGTCTCAACCAGGTGTCGCGGCTGCCCTGGATGCGCTGTTCCAGCTGAGCCCAGACGCGGCTCGCGCGGCCGCTCCGCTTGCGTGAGCGCCAACCGACGACTACCTTGGCCTGGCCGGTGGCAATCGCCATAGCGCCATGGCCAACAGTCCCGCAGCCGCCATGACCACCGGCGGGCATCTGCGCGTAGTAGGTCACCTCCTTCATGCCGAGGTCGCGCGCGATGTCGTGCTGGAAGACATTTTCCATGTTGAGCGAACAC
>NZ_JBFUKO010000421.1:0-4762 GCF_056400805.1 Aminobacter sp. P4_H6_2 | reverse complement strand
TCGTTGTAGCGCTTGCGGCGCACCTGGGTGCGCAGCCGTGCAATCAGTTCCTGCCGGTCGAGCGGACGCACCAGATAGTCATTGATGCCGAGCTCGAGGCCGCGAATGATGAGCTCATCCTCGCCCTTGTTGACCAACAGCACAATCGGCAGCGAGCGGGTGCGGTCGAGCGAGCGCAGCTGCGAGCACAGCCGCAACGGATCGAACTCCGAAAACCCGGTCGACACGATGACGCACTCATAGGTCCCTTCGGCAGCGTTGAAGATCCCGGATTGCGGGTCGGCGGCGATATGCGCCTCGGCAGCACCATCCAGCAGCGCGCAAATATGAGCGGCTGACGACGTCATCTCGTCGATCAACAACACCTTCGGCAAAGCGCCTTGTAGCAGGTCGCGCCGAGCCAGAAGCTCATCCACGCCGATGCTGTGGGTGGTCGAGGCGCGCAGGCGCAGCTCATCGGTCAGAACCTTGAGACGGACCAAGCTTTTCACCCGCGTGATCAATTGCAGGTCGTTGACCGGCTTGGTGAGGAAGTCGTCCGCACCGACATCGAGCCCGCGCACGCGATCGGTGACATGATCGAGTGCGGTGACCATTACCACAGGAATATGCGCGGTGGCTGGATCGGCCTTCAGGCGGCGGCAAACCTCAAAGCCGTCCATGCCGGGCATCATCACATCGAGCAGGACGACATCGACCTTGCCGTCCTCGCAGGCGGCAATCGCGTCGGGACCGTTGAAGGCGGTCAGCACCTCGAAATACTCCGCAAGCAGCCTGACTTCGAGCAGCTTCACATTGGCCGGAATGTCGTCAACGACGAGGATGCGCGCGGTCATGCCTAGTACCTCGAGCGAGCCGGCGAGCACATCAGGCATCGCCCAGATAGGATTTGATCGTCTCGATGAAGCGCGGTACCGAGATCGGCTTGGAAATGTAGGCTTCGCAACCACCCTGCCTGATCCGCTCCTCGTCGCCTTTCATGGCAAAAGCGGTGACGGCGATGACCGGGATCGTGTGGAGGTCGTCATCCTCCTTCAGCCATTTGGTGACTTCCAGCCCCGAAACCTCCGGCAGCTGGATGTCCATCAAGATGAGGTCAGGCCTGTGCGTACGGGCAAGGTCGAGCGCCTCCAAGCCGTTGCGCGTGCGCACGGTCTCGTAGCCGCTTGCTTCGATGAGGTCGCGAAAGAGCTTCATATTGAGCTCGTTGTCCTCGACGATCATCACTTTCTTAGCCATAGCATTCCGCCTCGATTGCACACCGCGTCTCGGCGGCAATCATCATGCGCACCCGACGCGCACACCAACCCCGAATCCGACGTTAACTCAAGAACATTACGAAACGTAAAACGCCCCTGCCAAATCACGGATCGTTGCGCAGCTGCTTTACCCGTTGCCGCGCGACCCGCTAGCGGCTACTCCCGAGGCAAGTGGAACAAAGCGGAAATCCGATGCAAAAGAACCAGCAATCGCAAGAGAACGCTCAGGCTCTGGCCATTCAGGCCCTGGCTTTCGTCGCCTCCGACCCCGAGCTTCTGCCGCGTTTCCTGGCCATCACCGGTATCGAAGCCCAGCATATCCGCCGTGCGGCGCAAGAACCCGGCTTCCTCACCGGCGTCCTGCAGTTCCTCCTGGCCCATGAGCCGACGCTGCTGCGCTTTTCGCAAGAAACCGGAATTGCACCCGGTGACGTCAGCAGCGCCGCGCGTGCGCTGCCACTTGGAGACGACGATCACGAGCGTTCGGCATGAGCGAAGATCCTGAAACCGCACGACAGATCGCGGAGCTTGCCCGCGACACACGCCCGCTACTGGTGCTCGACGTCGACGACGTATTGCTGGAGTTCATGGTTCCCTTCATGCGCTTCCTCGACGCGCAGGGACTGGTATTCCTGGCAAAGTCCTTCCGCCTGACCGGCAACATCGTCGACAAAAAGACCCAGGTCGCGCTTGAACAAGCCGCGGTATCTGCCCTGCTCGACGGCTTTTTCCACGCCCAGCGCGAATGGCAGACAGCGGCAATGGGTGCCGCCGAGGCCGTGGCCGACCTGGCGGGCCATGCCGAGGTCGTGATGCTGACGGCGATGCCGCATCGCCATCGCGACGTCAGGCGACTGCATCTCGACGCGCTCGGCTTCCCCTACCCGCTCTTGACGACGGAAACGGCGAAAGGACCTGCACTCAGGCAGTTGCGGGGTGAAAGCGGCCGCCAGGTCGCCTTTGTCGACGACATTCCGCACAACCTCGTTTCGGTGCGCGATGCGGTTGCCGACGCACATCTGTTCAATCTGATGTCTTATCGCGAGATGCGGCTGCTGCTGCCGCCCATGCCGGACGGCATCGTCATTGCAGACGATTGGGCCGAAGCCGCGCCGAAGATCGCCGCGGCCCTCGGGCTTTAATATTCGCCCAGGTCGCGCCACCAGTCGCGGCCGGAATCGAGCCTTTCGATGCCAGCGCTATCAAGCGCTGCGGCCCATTCGGTCGCCGACTTGCCCGCGAGCATCAGATCTGGCGCGATTTCGGCCAAAGGCACCATCACGAACGCCCGGTCGAGCATGCGCGGATGCGGGATTTCCAGCCCGACATCGCTGACATTGCTGTTGCCGAGCAACAGTACGTCAATGTCGATGAGACGTGGCCCCCAGCGCTCGACGCGTACGCGTTTGAGCCTGCGTTCAACCTCAAGGCACAAATCCAGCAGTTCGAGCGGCGCCAGCGAGGTCGCGACCTCTGCGGTGACATTCAGGAAATCGGGCTGATCGACCTTGCCCCAGGGCGGCGTGCGATGAAGCGAGGAGACAGTAACCACATGCGTACTGCCGCTGGCGTCGAGCAGATGCAGTGCTGCAGCCATCGATTTCGCCGGATCGCCGAGATTGCCGCCGAGGCTGAGAAAGGCTCGCTCCTCAACCTGGCCAGACAACGGTCACCTCTACGTAATCCAGAACGCCGGGCACTGGGGCATTCGGCTTGCGAACCGTGATTTCAGCGCGCTTGATCTGCGGAAAACGCGCGGCAAGCGCCCTGCCACATTCCTGTGCCAGCGCTTCGATCAGGAACCGGCGCTGGCCGGTGATGATCTTTTCAATGACCTGGAAGGCGACGCCATAGTCGACGGTACTCTGCATCGAGTCGTCTTCCAGCGGACGGTCCGGATCGACCGTCAGCTCGGCATCGACATAGAAGCGCTGGCCAAGTGTCTCTTCTTCGTCGAGCACGCCGTGCCGGGCAAAGAAGGCGCAGTTTTTCATACGGATAAGATACATCTGGGTCAGCGTCCCGGCAGGTTGGTCTGGCGCGCCAGCATAGCATCGGCGAATGCCAGCGCGTCCACGTTGATTGCGACATTATGGACGCGAAATATATGCGCGCCCTGCATGCGGAGTATGACGCTGGTCGCCGCCGTCCCGGCATCGCGCTCGGCAGCGTCACGCCCAGTGACGTGGCCGACGAAGCGCTTGCGCGACGTTCCGGCGAGCAGCGGATAGCCAAGCTCGGAAAGCTCGGAGAACCGCGCCATGAGGTCAAGATTTTCATCCGAATCCTTGGCGAAGCCAAAACCCGGATCGAGCATGATCTGCGCGTCGCTCACGCCAGCTTCGCCAGCGATCTCAAGCGAGCGGCGGAGGAAAAGAAACTGGTCGTCGATCACATCGGGCAGTTTGTCGCGATCGCGGCCGGTGTGCATGATGACGAGCCCTGCCCCGGCTTCGGCGGCAACCTTGGCGATACCGGGTTCGCGGTGGAGGCCCCAGACGTCGTTGACGATATGCGCCCCAGCGTCAACAGCAAGCCGCGCCGTCTCCTCGCGATAGGTATCGACCGAAATCAGCGTTTCGCTCGACTTGGCAAGCGCAGCGATAATCGGCAGCACGCGATCCTGCTCTTCGGTGGCGGAGACGGGCGCGGCTCCGGGCCGTGTCGATTCACCACCGACGTCGACGATCACCGCACCTTCGGCAACCATGCGGCGGGCCTGCTCAAGCGCGAGCTCGGGCGCAATGAACGCACCACCATCGGAAAAACTGTCAGGCGTGACGTTGAGGATGCCCATCACAAGCCCCCTGTCGCCGAGGTCGATATGGCGCCCATGCGCCAATTGCCATCGTTTGTCGGTCATGCCGTCGCCACAAAAGAATTCCAGAGGACAGACCACGTCACGAAATATCAACGCTTGCAGCTTCAACTCGCTGCACGGTCATTTCTGCGGCACAATGCATTTTCCATGCGCCGCCATCGCCCCTAACGCAAGGTAGGCCAAGAGGCAACACAATGAAGCATCTCTTCCTCGCCGCCTTGCTTGCCGGGGGCATCTGCCTCCCCGCCCAGGCGGCAACCGTTTCGAAATCCTACAGCTATTTCACCATCACCGGTAAGACGCTCGACGAGATCGAACATCAGCTGATGACTCGCGGCCCCGAGGTCAAAAGCACCGGCGGCCGGCATCCAGGCGCGACGCAAATGGAGTTCACCAGCCGCATCGGCTATGCCGAGGTCAAAGGTGGCTGTGCCATCGTCTCGGCCCAGGTCACCGTCAAGGCCAAGGTGATCTTGCCGCGCTGGCGCCAGAGCGGCAAGACGCCTCAGGACGTCAAGCTGATCTGGAACACGCTATCGGCCGACATCAAGCGCCACGAGGAAAGCCACGTGGTGATTGCCAAAAATCACGCGCGCGAACTCGAAAACGCGTTGAAAGCGATCGGCAGGCAGAAGTCGTGCGACATCGCGGCCGCCAAGGCCAAGGCGACGAGCAATCGCAT
>NZ_JBFUKO010000420.1:0-4762 GCF_056400805.1 Aminobacter sp. P4_H6_2 | reverse complement strand
TCCCGAAGACCTGACGCTCGGCCAGAGGCCGGCTGGCCGCACACTGATGACCGCCGACTGGCTGCTCGCTTATCATGGCGAAGGCCACTGCCTAGTGCCGCGCGGCGAGGTGGTGATCGAAGGGGGTGAGGTCATCTTCTCAGGTCGCCATTTCGACGGTGAAGTCGCCCGCCGCATCGACTTCGGCAGCGCCCTGATCAGCCCGGGGCTGGTCGACCTCGATGCGCTGTCGGACATCGACACTTATGTGCTCGTCCATGACAATCAGCCCGGATGGGCCAGGGGCCGCATCTGGCCACGCTCCTATGTCGACCGCGGACCCTACGAGATGTATTCTCCTGAAGAGCTGGCCTTTCAGAAGAAGTTCGCCTTTGGCCTTTCTCTGCTCAACGGTGTCACCTCCGCTGCACCCATAGCCTCGCTCTACTACCGCGAATGGGGCGAGACGGTCGCGGAGTTCGACGCTGCCGCGGATGCGGCAGGCGATCTCGGCCTGCGTGTCTTCTTGAGCCCAGCCTACCGCTCTGGCGGCATGGTGCTGGAAGCGCCCGGCAAGATCGTAGCTGACTTCGATGAGGCGAGGGGCCTAGCCGGTCTTGAGGATGCCATCGCCTTCATCGAGCGCCAGCACGGCCGGCATGGTGGGCTGGTCAACGGCATGCTCGCGCCCGATAGGGTCGAGACCTGCACCCTCACGGTCTTGCAGCGGACCATGGCGGCAGCGCGCGACCTCGACTGCCGGGTGCGACTGCACATGGCCCAGGGCAAGCTCGAGCTCGAAACCATGCACAAGCTGCATGGGGTCTCGGGGCCGCGCTGGATGGCCGATCATGGCCTGCTCAATGAGCGGCTGGTTACTCCGCATGGCACCCATGCTTCGCTGGAGGACTTGCAGCTCTACGCCGACGCTGGCGTGTCCATCGCCCATTCGCCGCTGGTGTCGGCCCGCATGGGCAGCACGCTGAACTCGTTCGCCTCATGCAGGAAGCTCGGCATCAACATCGGCATGGCGACTGACACCTCGCCGCCCGACATGCTGATGAACCTGCTCATGGGCCTCGTCGCGTGCCGGATCAGCGAGAAGGCGTCAGACGCCGTGCTGAGCAAGGATTTTTATGATGCGGCCACGCTCGGCGGTGCCAAGGCGCTCGGCCGAACCGACATCGGCCGTCTGTCAGCCGGCGCCAAGGCTGACATCTCGGTCTTCCGCCTCGACGATCCCTACATGACGCCGACGGTCGATCCGATCACCACGCTGGTGCTCGGTGGTTCGGGCAAGGTCACGCAGGCGGTGTTCGTCGACGGGCGGCTGTCGATGCTGGACGGCAAGCTCGCCGGCTTCGACATCCGTGCTGCGCGCGAGCAGGCGCAGCGGCAGTTCGAAGGGCTGATCGCCAAATACCCAGATCGCAGTTGGCAGCACCCGCCGGTGTCCGAGATTTTTTCGCCGAGTTACCCCATACTGACGTGATAGGGGCGAGGCGCTTCGCCTCGAACTAGCTTCCAATCACTGGCAGCGACTTTGGCGCCAGTTTGGCGATGTCGCGTCCACGTGGGTCATAGGTACCGGCGCGGGCGCAGGCCCAATCCTGCAACGACTGGATTTCCCTGACGGCCCCGTCGTAATCCAACTGCGTCGGCTTGCCCCGATCCACGGTCAGCCGTCCATCGACATATACTCGCTCAACTGCGCGCTCGGCGGCGCAGTGGAGCAGGCTGCGCAGCGGATCGTAGACCGGCCGCATGGTGGGCTGGTCGAGGTCGATCACCAGCAGGTCGGCCTTTGCGCCCATGCTCAGCCTGCCTATGTCGGAGCGGCCGAGCGCCCGAGCGCCGGCAAGCGTCGCAGCATCGACGATGTCGCCTGTGGTGATGTCGAACACGCTTTTTCCGCCGAGCCTAGAGCAGATCAGCGCCTGCCGCATCTCCTCCAGCATGTTGAACGGGTAGCTGTCGGTGCCGATGGCAACGTTCACGCCGCCGCGGCGATAGTCGCCCAGCGTCTCCAGCGCCATGCCGCTGCGGGCAAAGGTCACCGGACAATGCGCGACGGACGTTCCGCGCGCGGTCAGCGTTGCAAGGTCGTTGCGGGTCCGCTGCCGTGTCCAGGAATGGTGGTCCGCAAAGATGCAGTGGCCGAGAATGACGTCTTCACCAAGCACGCCGAGCTGGTCGAGATATTGCACTCCGGTCAGCCCGGTGCGGCGCAGCAGCTCTTCATGTTCGGCCATGGTCTGCGCGGTGTGGATCGTGATGCGCATGCCGCGTCGCCGCGCTTCGCCGGCGGCATCGACCAAAAGGTCCGGACGGCAGGTTTCAACCTGCGAGGGTGAGATAACGCCGTCCAGACGCCCGCTCGGATGCGCCCTTRCCCGGTCGACGAAATCCAGCGCCCGCGCGAAGGCGTCCCGGCCAGCCTTGTCGTCCCATTCGAAGTCGAGCCGGTGGCTGTCATGCACCACCCAGTTCGCCTGACGGAAACCCGGCGCAAGGTAGCCGCGCACGCCGCTTTGCGCGGCAATGTCGAGCCAGATGTCGTGAGCCCCTGCGATATCAAGAACGGTTGTCGCGCCAGAGCGCATGAGATCGCCCAGCATCACCGTCAGGCAGGCAGCGCGCGCGTCCTCGCCCCCGTCGATGACGCCGGAAAACTCGTACATGGCCTGGCCCCACAGAGCGGCGGTGCCGGCATCTTCGAAAATGCCCTTGGCCAGAGGCTCGTCATGCGAATGGCAGTGGATGTCGATCAGGCCGGGCATGACCATGCGCGACTTGCCCGACAGTTCCGTCGTCGCCTGGCCTTCGAAGCGTGTGCCGACGCAGAGCAAGCCTGTTTCGTCGAAGGCGACATCGCCGCCGTGGCGATAGACCTGGCGATCGCCCGCCGGGTCATAGGCAACAATGGTTTCGACGTCGCGAATGACCGTTATTTCAGTCATGACCCACCCTGAAACGTTTCTCGAGATAACGGCTGTATGCGCCCATGAGCGCGCTGAACACAAAGTAGACCACTGCCGCGAACACATAGCCCTCAAGCACGGCGATGCCTTGCCAGTTGGGATCGCGCAGCGCAGTGCGGACGGTGCTTAGAAAATCCAGCAGGCCTACAATGGTGACAAGTGTCGTGTCCTGGAAGAAGCCGATGAACAGCGACACCAGCGGAGGGATCACCATCTTGAGGGCCTGCGGGACGGTCACGAGCACGGTGTATTGCCAGTAGTAAAGTCCCAGTGCTTGAGCCGCTTCCGTTTGTCCACGCGGCAGGGCTTGCAGTCCCGCCCGCACGATCTCGGCAATGTAGGCGGCTGCAAAAAGGATGATTGCGACTTGCGCTCTCAGCAGTTTGTCGATGGTCATGCCTTCGGGCATGAACAGCGGCAGCATGACTGAGGCCATGAACAGGATGCTGATCAGGGGAACGYCGCGCACCAGCTCAATGAAGGTGACCGCCAGGATGCGAATTGCCGGAAGGCTGGACAAGCGCGCGAGCGCCAGCAGGATGCCAAGCGGCAGTGCGCAGACGAGCCCGACGAAGGTCAGCATGAAAGACAGCGGCAAGCCGCCCCATTGCGAAGTCGGCACTGGAGTGAGCCCAAACCCACCGCCGGCCATCAACAGGAACAGGATAGGCAGCAAAGCCACCCAGGCGATGAGCAGGGATCGCCCCCACAGACGCGGAATGCCCGAGACGGCCATGGCTGCGATGAACAACAGGCTCGCCAGCAGCGGCCGCCATTGCTCGTCGAAGGGGTAAATGCCGAACAGCATGTACCGCATCTTGGCGGCGAGATACGGCCAGCAAGCTCCTGAGCTTGCCTTGCAATTCTCGGGCGTGCCGTCGAATACCGCATCGAGCAGAAGCCAACTCACTGCCACCTTGGCGGCGAATGCGAGGACGGCGAGGCAGACCAGCGTCACGACCGTGTTAGCAGGCGTTCCGAAATAGGTTTTCGCCATCGAGTTATTGCGAGTAGGCGGGCGCATCATGCGCTGGTCGGTCACTGTCGCGGTACGATCGCTCATGACTGGCGCCCCTTCAGCGCGACATGCGCGTTGTACCAGTTCATCAGCATGGAAGTCGCAAGCGAGAGGAATAGATAGACCAGCATGAACAGCGCGATCGGCTCGATGGCCTGTCCGGTCTGGTTCATGATGTTGTTGGATACCATCACCAGGTCGGGATAGCCGATGGCAATCGCCAGCGAACTGTTCTTGAACGTCGTCACATAGACATTGGTCAGCGGTGGCACGATGATCCGCAGAGCCTGCGGGAGGATGACAAGCCGCATGGTCTGGCGGTCTGGCAGCCCTAGCGCCTGTGCAGCTTCGCGTTGGCCCTTGCCAATCGCAAGGATGCCGCTGCGCACGATTTCCGCCACGGTTGCGGAAGCACCGAGCGTCAGCCCGAGCAGCAGGGCGACAAACTCCGGCTTGAGATGCGAGCCGCCCGTCAGCCTAAACCGGCCGAGCTCCGGCCAGTCCAATTGGGCGCTGATGTCGAACGACACTGAGGCGATCAGGACCGGCGCAACAAGCAGCAAAAGTGCAATCGGCCAGCTCGGCTTTGTATTGCCAGTGGCAATGCGCCTGCGCTTTGCCATTCCCTGCCATGCAAAGGCGGCAGCCAGCCCCACACCGACCGCTACGGCGAGCGCCCAGAAACCGGAATTCCAGACGACTGCCGGGACAACCAGGCCGCTGTTCGACACGTAGACGCCCGGCAGAAGCGTGATCGCCTGCTTGACCGGCGGCAGCGTGAAGA
>NZ_JBFUKO010000419.1:0-4771 GCF_056400805.1 Aminobacter sp. P4_H6_2 | reverse complement strand
CTGCAGCGCTCGGGCACTGCCTTTGCCGCCGCAGTCGTCGTGGCGATCCCGCTTGGCATGTTCATGGGCCAGGTTCGATCAGTCGAACGTGCGCTTGATCCGATCCTGCAGGTTTTCCGGCAGACATCGGCGCTTGCGCTCTACCCAATCTTCATCCTGCTTTTGGGCCTCGGCGAGGCTTCAAAAGTCTTCGTCATCTTCTGGGCGACGCTGTTTCCGCTGCTCTTGAACACCATCGGCGGCGTCAAGGAGGTCGATCCCAAGCTGATCGAGATGGCGCGGGTCTATGGCGCCTCCAGGCTGACCGTATTCCGCCGAGTCGTGTTGCCAGGTGCGGTGCCTTCGATCTTTGTCGGCCTCAGGCTGTCGGCGACGACTGCGCTTCTGCTTTTGATCGCGTCCGAGATGATCGGCGCCAACAAGGGCGTTGGCTTCCAGGTTATGAACGCCCAGTACAATTTCCAGATCCCGCTGATGTTTGCGGCGATCGTGTTGCTGGCCGGCCTCGGCCTGCTTTCCAACTACGGGCTCGTCTTGCTGCAACGTCGCCTCTGCCGCTGGAGCAGCGCTGCCAGCTAATCGCACGACTGCAATGTCCAAACGGTCCTATCAACCATGAAAGAGATCCGACCATGACACTTTCCCGCCGTTCCCTCGGCCTCGGTGCCGTTCTCGCCCTTGGGCTTTCCGCCACAGGCCTGCCTGGCTTCGCGCTTGCGCAATCGCCTGAAACCGTGAAGTTCCGCTACCTTGCCAGTCAGGGCGGCGTCTCCCCGCATGAACTTGCATATGAGCTGGGTTACTACAAAGATCTCGGCGTTGAGCTGGAGAATGTCGGCTACGCCCAGGGCGGGCCTGCCTCGCTCTTTGCGCTGGCTGCGGGCAGCGTCGACCTCGGTTCCGCCGCGACTTCGGCGGTGATCAACTCGATCGCCGGCGGCAACGACTTTGTCGCCGCCTATCCCAGCAACGGCATCAACGACCAGGTCCAGAGCGTTTTCTATGTGCTCGAGGACAGCCCGATCAAATCCATCGCCGACATTGCCGGCAAGTCGATCGCGGTCAACACGCTGGGCGCTCATCTCGACTACACCGTCCGCGAGGCGCTTCACCAGGCAGGCCTGCCGCAGACCGCCGCCAACCTCGTTGTGGTGCCCGGGCCGCAGCTCGAACAGATCTTGCGCTCGCGCCAGGTCGATATTGCCGCTCTCGGTTATTGGCAGGCGACCTTCGAAGGTGTGCTGAAGGAGCATGGCGGCGTCCGTGCTGTCTTTGACGACACCGATGTTCTGGGCGAGATCGCCGGCGGCTTCATCGTGCTGCGCCGCGACTTCATTCAGGCGCATCCCGAGGCCGCGCGCCACTTCGTCGAACAAGCGACCCGCGCCGCCGACTGGTCGCGCCAGAACCCGGACGAGGCGCGCAAAGTCCTCGCCAAGATCCTGAATGACCGCGGCGAAAATGGTGAGCTTGCCAAGCACTGGACCGGCTTCGGGCTTCGCCAAGGCGCCCAGGCGACCCCGCGCGACCTCGATTTCTGGATCAATGTGCTTGAACGCGACGGCTCGCTGCCCAAGGGCAAGTTTACGGCCACGGATCTTTTGTTCCAGCCGAACGCCGAAGCGACATCGAACTGAGCGCGAAGATGAACATTCCCGACAGCACCCGCCGCGGCGAGGTTTCGATCCGCGACCTCTCCAAATCCTTCGCCATCAATGGTCGCCCGCTGGCCGTGCTCAAGGGCCTCAATCTCGACATCCGCGCCGGCGAATGCCTCGTCATTGTCGGGGCCAGCGGCTCGGGCAAGACCACGCTCTTGCGGGTGCTTGCCGGCCTTGAGGCGGCGGACGGTGGCCGGGTTCTGATCGACGGCGCGGAGGTCGCTGGCGTCGGTACGGATCGCGCGGTGATCTTCCAGGAACCGCGTTTGCTGCCTTGGCTCACCGTGCTCGACAATGTCGCCTTTGGCCTGAAGGTGCGCGGCGAGGCGCGCAGCCGAGCCGAGGAGCGGGCTCGCGACTACATCGCGCTCGTTGGTCTCGGCGACTTCGCCRATGCCTACCCTAARCAGCTCTCGGGCGGCMTGGCTCAGCGYGTCGGCATCGCCCGTGCGCTGACYGTCCAGCCCGAGATCCTGCTTCTCGACGAGCCACTCGGCGCGCTCGACGCCATGACCAAGATCACCATGCARGAAGARCTCGCCCGTATCTGGAGCGAGGAGAACGTCACCATGATCATGGTSACCCATGACCTTGARGAGGCGGTCTATCTCGCCGACAGGGTCTTGGTCCTGCCCAAGRAAAAAGRTGCTGCGGCGCGGCTGATCGAGGTCGATCTTCCCCGACCTCGCGAYCGCAGCGAAGCCCGTTTCGTCCGCTACCGCGAGGAACTGCTGCGSGAATTCGGGCTGCACTGAAGCRTAGGSGCGCTCGACTGGATCACGATGGAGTAGAGGTCCCGATAGTCCGAACGGACCTGTGAGCAGGCGTCGAATCCGGCAACTTAAGCCGGAGAGACACGGCAAGGACCAGCCACAGGACAGGTGCGCAACGCGGAGAACGCTTTGTCACCTGCTGCTCCATGTGCGCCACGCTGGTCTGCGGCCTGACGGGCGACACCTTGCGAGGGGAGGCGGCGCTGCGCCGCCTCCCCAGACAGTTGGCCGGGCGGATGATCCGTCCGAACGCTTACTTGCTCCAGCTCTTCACCAGCTCGTCGTAATTGATGGTGATCGGCTTTTCCTTTTCGTTTTCAATCTTCAGCTGTGGTGCGAGATTGCCTGCCTTGACCGCTTCCGCATTCCAGTAGGCAAGGTCGTGCTCTTCTGCCATCTTCGGGCCGATATCGCCCTGGACTCCGGCGCGTTCGAGCCGTTCCATCACCTTTTCCTGCTCGGCGCAGAGCGAGTCCATGGCTTCCTGCGCCGTCTTGGCGCCTGAAGAGGCGTCACCGATTGCCTGCCACCACAGCTGCGCCAGCTTCGGGTAGTCGGGGACGTTGGTGCCGGTCGGCGACCACTGAACACGAGCCGGCGAACGGTAGAACTCGATCAAGCCGCYGAGCTGTGGGGCGCGGTCGCTGAAGCTCTTGTGATCAAGCGTCGACTGGCGGATGAAGGTAAGACCGACGTGGCTCTTCTTCACGTCCACCGTCTTCGACGTCACGAACTGCGCGTAGAGCCAGGCGGCCTTGGCGCGGTCGTCCGGCGTCGACTTGAGGATCGTCCAGGAACCGACGTCCTGGTAGCCGAGCTTCATGCCGTCCTTCCAGTAGACACCGTGCGGCGAGGGCGCCATGCGCCATTTTGGCGTGCCGTCCTCGTTCATGACAGGCAGGCCGGGCTTGACCATGTCGGCGGTAAAGGCGGTGTACCAGAAGATCTGCTGGGCAACGGCACCTTGGGCCGGCACTGGGCCGGATTCGGAGAAAGTCATGCCCTGGGCTTCCGGCGGCGCATATGCCTTCAGCCAGTCGAGATACTTGACGATCGAGTAGACCGAGGCCGGGCCGTTGGTGTCGCCGCCGCGCGCGACGCAAGAGCCGACGGGCTGCGACTTATCGTTGACCTTGATGCCCCACTCGTCGACCGGCAGGCCGTTGGGCAAGCCCTTGTCGCCATTGCCGGCCATCGAAAGCCATGCGTCGGTGAAGCGCCAGCCGAGCGAGGGGTCCTTTTTGCCGTAGTCCATATGGCCATAGACCTTCTGGCCGTTTACGTCGCGGCCAGTGAAAAACTCGGCGATGTCCTCATAGGCCGACCAGTTGACCGGAACGCCGAGGTCGTATCCGTATTTCGCCTTGAAGTCGGCTTTGTTCTTCTCGTCGTTGAACCAGTCGTAGCGGAACCAGTASAGGTTCGCGAACTGCTGGTCGGGYAGCTGGTAGAGCTTGCCGTCCGGCGCGGTCGTGAACTTGGTGCCGATGAAGTCGGCGACGTCGAGGTTCGGATTGGTGACATCCTTGCCCTCATTGGCCATCCAGTCGGTCAGGCTGCGCGCCTGCTGGTAGCGCCAATGGGTGCCGATCAGGTCGGAGTCGTTGACGTACGCGTCATAGATGTTTTCGCCCGACTGCATTTGCGTCTGCAGCTTTTCAATGACATCGCCTTCGCCGATGAGGTCGTGTGTGATCTTGATGCCGGTGATGTCCGAAAACGCCTTGGCGAGTGTCTTGGATTCGTATTCGTGCGTGGTGATGGTTTCCGAAACGACCTTGATGTCCATGCCGGCGAAAGGCTTTGCGGCATCGATGAACCACTGCATTTCGGCTTCCTGGCCGGCGCGATCGAGCGCCGACTGGTCCTTGATCTCGGCATCGAGAAAGGCTTTCGCCTCGTCCATGCCGGCAAAGGCATTGTTTGCACCCAAAAGCAGGGCGATCATGCTTGTCGATGCTAGAATATGGCGTCGCATTAATTTCCTCCCAAACAAGGTTGCATTGCCATTTGGCGCCGCCGCGGGCTTGCGGCGGTCCAACATTCCCCCCTCTAGACGAAGCGGAATACGCCGATCGCGTAGACCACTGCGAGAGCGAGAGCCCACCACAGGTTGGGTCCGATAAGACCCAGCCATGCGAGATGAATGAAGGCGCTGCCGAGCAGCGAAACGAAAAGCCTGTCCCCCCTGGTCGTCTCGAACCGAAGGATGCCGACGCGCGGATTGCCGCCGGGCGAGAAATACTCCCACACGCCCATGCCCACGAGCATCAGGAAAATGGTGATGAAGAACGCTGCTGTCGGCAGCGTCCAGGCCATCCAGGAAAAGTCCATCAC
>NZ_JBFUKO010000418.1:0-4793 GCF_056400805.1 Aminobacter sp. P4_H6_2 | reverse complement strand
CGATAGAGCCAAGGGATGTTGTTGCAGACGTGGTTTCCAATCGGAAAGACATGGAGTTCCGCGCCATTGCTGCAAAAGTCGGCGCATTTTTGCGCTTCGGATGGCGGAAAAATCTTGTCGCGCCCGCCATGCAGGATGAGTGCGGGAGCCTTGGGGCCGTCGATATCGGCCAGCGTGAAGTTGCGGGCGCGCTCCACCACATCCTCGCCGCCGAGGGCAAACGTCATGTTGTCCTGATAGACTTTCGGCAGCGACGGCCAAAGTGCGCCGAGGTCATGAAAGCCGTTGATCGAGACCACGCCCGCAAGGTGTTCCAACGAGGCGGCGGCGCGCAGCGCCAGCATGCCGCCGAAGGCCATGCCAACCAAGCCGACCGCACCCGACAGGCCCGGCTTTGCCTCGACCGCCGCAAGCGCCGCGGCAATTGCGGGCGCGATGTCGGCCCGCAGATGGCCAAACGACCGCCCTTCGCCCTGGCCCGGCCCATCGAGCGACAGCGTTGCGATGCCACGGCTCAGGAAGTGCCGTTCGAAGGCCGGGAATTCTTCCTTGGTGGAATCCGAGCCGGGGACAATCAGCGCCAAGGGATACGGCCCAGGTCCCTGCGGCAGCCTGAGATAGGCTCGCAGGACGCCGCCCTCGAACGGCACCTCGACCAGTTCGGCGGGCGGGTCCAGCAAGGGTGCTGCCCTACGGAACAACGCGACCTTGCGCGCCGCGACAAGCTCCTTGGCGTCGAGATCGTCGAAGGCCATGAACTGCCCGAAATGATAAAACAGGCTGGCGCGGGCAAAAGCTTCGCCTGCGGTGACAGTGTGGCCACGCGCCAGCGCGTCCGCGCCCATTTCGGCATGGCGGTCGCCCTCGGCGCTCCAAGCGGTCAGCCAGTTTTCCCAGATACCGGCGCTCTCGATGACGGCTTTCGCCGTGGCTGAGGGGATGCCGGCGACCTCGATGCGGGGCAGCCAGTGTTCGACCACGCTCAGCAACCTGTTTTCCGTTTCAGCCATTCCCGCAGTCTTTCATGTTCCGCCGCCATTTCCGGGTTGATCCAGCTTTCGGTCGATCGCCTTCAGTTCGGCCGAATACGTTTTGGCCTTGTCGCGGTACCTTGCCGCGCCGCGCGACAGATTTTCCGCCGTTTGCTCGTCGAGCGACCTGACGATCTTTGCGGGAATGCCGATGACCAGCGAGCCGTCCGGCACGATCATGCCTTCCCGCACCAGCGAATTGGCGCCGACAAGGCACCTCTCGCCAATGACGGCACCGTTGAGGACCGTCGCACCCATGCCGATCAAACTGCCCTTGCCGATGCTGCAGCCGTGGATTGTCGCGTTGTGGCCGATGGTGACGTCCTCGCCGATGTCGACAGGGAAACCGGGATCGGTGTGGATGACGCAGCCGTCCTGGACATTTGAACCGGCACCGAGCGTGATCGGCTCATTGTCGCCGCGCAGCACGGCGTTG
Source organism: Aminobacter sp. P4_H6_2 (assembly GCF_056400805.1). NCBI lineage: Bacteria > Pseudomonadati > Pseudomonadota > Alphaproteobacteria > Hyphomicrobiales > Phyllobacteriaceae > Aminobacter > Aminobacter sp. P4_H6_2. The sequence goes on along the minus strand of NZ_JBFUKO010000418.1, from coordinate 3,326 downwards.
AACCAGATGCTGACGCCGCTGCCGATGCGCACATCGCCGATGACCATGGCGCCGGGAGCGACATAGAAATTGCCGTCTTCCGGGAAGATGGGCTCTCGGTCGCCCAACCGATATGCCGATGGTTTGGTCACGCTATTTTCCGCCATTCGTTCAGGTAGGCATCGCCAGGAGAATAGACGCCGGCGCATTGGTGCGATTGACCAGGGCGCGGGCTTCACCGGGCGCAAGTCGGCAACTGTCGAGCACGCCGAGTGTCACCGATCCATCCACGGTTTCGACCGTCACTTCGCCGGCAACGACAATGTAGATTTTTTCCACCGGAGCATCCTTGAGCGAGGTGCGGCCGCCCGGCAGAAGATGCGACAGGCCGATCCAGATCGTATCGGTTGCCGTCGCCTCCTTGCCCTGCAGACGCAGGCAGCGCATGTCGTAGTGTTCGGGTGCCTCGTAGGACTTGGCTTCGCTGTAGCGGGTGACCTGCATTTCAGGCGCTCACGGCTTCAAAAGCACGCGGTCGGACGTGCCGCGCAGCACCGAGGCATAGGCCTTGGCGGCATCGGCCAGGCCGTAGCAGGTGTCGGGATTGATCGGGAACGGTTTCAACAGCCCTTCCTCAAACTTCAGCTTCAGCCTGTCGAAGATGCGCGCGCCGTCGACAGACGAATGCGCCAGCGTGTCGACGCCGATATATTTGTGGCGGCCGCGGAAGAAGTTGAAAATGTCGAAAGGCACGGCGCGGTCGAAGGTCGAGATGAAGATCTGCCGCGCCTGCTTGGCCATCGCCTTGTTGGCGATCTCGAAATAGGGACTGCCGACCGTGTTGAAGACGATGTCGGCGCCGTGGCCATCGGTCATCTCGCGGACGATCGCGGCAACATCCTGCGCACCGCTGTTCAACATCTCCACGGGAGCGTTGGTGTGGCCCATGAGCGGCTGATCGTTGTATTCGACGGCGAACACTTTTGCGCCGGCCATCGTCGCCAGTTGGATCGCCGCCTGKCCAACCTTGCCGTTGCCGCCACAGACCAGGACGACGTCGGTCGGCTGGACGCCGCCGGCCTCGCGGAAACCTTCATAGGCGGTGATGAACGGCACGCCGATCGAACCCGCCTCCTCCATGGAAAAATTCTTCGGCTTGGCCCGCACAGCTTTCTGGTCGAGCACCATCCATTTGGCGTGGCTGCCATCCTGGCTGATGCCGAGCTCGCCGCCGCCGCCCCAGACTTCCATGCCGATCATCTGCGATGGGCCTTCACGCACGATGCCACCGAAATCGCGGCCCGGCGTGCGCGGCCAGATGGCATGCGGCATGTGGCCGAGCGATGCTTTCACGTCACTCGGGTTGACGCCTGCGGCGACGATTTCGACCAGAACCTGGCCCGGTCCGGGACGCGGCACGGCGACTTCGGCGACCTCGATCAGGAGGTTGTCGAGATCGGGCGACTTTTGCGAAACCCTGAGGGCGTTGCCGGTCTTGGCGCTTGCTTGAATATTCATCTGGTTTGATCTCCTTTGCCCAAGCCGCGCCGGTCAGGCGGCAAGCCCCAGCATTTCCCTGGCTTCCTGAGGGCCGGCAATCTGCCCGCCGAGTTTTTCGATGAGGTCGCGGACGCGCTCGACCAACTCGCCATTGCCTTTGGCGAGCACGCCCCTGGCGATGTAGGAATTGTCCTCCAGCCCGACGCGGACATGGCCGCCGAGCAGATAGGCCTGCACGGCCATCGGAAACGACATGCGGCCGACGCCGAACCCGGTCCACACGGCGTCAGCAGGCAGCATGCGCGCGGCGGCGGCCATCATGTCGGTCGTGGCAGGAAAGCCATATTTGACGCCGGTGACGATGGTGAACATCGCCGGCGACTTCAAAACGCCGGCCTTCAGCAGGTCCTGCGCCAGAACGATATGGCCGCTGTCGAAGACCTCGAGTTCCGGCTTGGAGCCGGCTTCATTGATGATGTCGGCCATGATCCTGACGTTGCCCGGCGTGTTGATCACCACCTCATTGCCAAAAGTCATGGTGTTGAGGTCGAGCGTGGCGATATCGGGTTTCAGCGCGACGATATGCTCGACGCGCTTTTCCGGCCGTATCAGCGTGGTGCGCGGGCCGGCGACGGCCGGATTCTCGTCGCTTGGATGGTAGCGCCCGCCGGGACCGGTGGTGATGTTGAGGATCAGCGCGTTGTTCTTCGCCCGGATCCTTTCCACCACCTCGCGGTAATATTTCAGCTCCATCGACGGTTTTGCCGTCTCGGGATCGCGGACATGGATATGGGCGATGGCAGCACCGGCATCGGCCGCTTCGAGGCAGGAATTGGCGATTTCCTCCGGCGTCACCGGCAGGCCGGGATGGTTTTCGCGCGTCGTCAAATTGCCGGTGACGGCACAGGTGATGATGACTTTCGGCTGCATCAGAGGTGCCTCCCCCCGTCGACGACAATGCGGCTGCCGGTCGAGAATTTGAGATGGGTCGCGCAGGAAAGGATCGCCTCGGCAACGTCGGTCGGCGATGTGATGCGCTTGAGCGGCGTCGTTGCGGCGACCTTGTCAGCGAACTCCTTGCCACGGCCCGGCACGAACTGCGTGTCGACCGCCCCTGGCGAAACCGTCATGACGCGGATTTCGGGCGCCAGTGCGCGGCCGAGCGAATTGGCCATGATGTCGAGGCCGGCCTTGGCGCCACAATAGGCGACGTTAGAGCCGATGCCGGTGAAGGCGGCGATCGACGAGACGTTGACGATCAACCCGTCGCCGCTGACTTTAAGCGCCGGCGTAAAAGCGCGGATGGTGGCGAAGACGCCGCGCCAGTTGTTGATGAAGATGCGGTCGATCACCTCGTCGGTCAGCGCATCGAGATCGCCATGCGCCACCGGCTGGGTGATACCAGCGGTATTGACCAGGATGTCGGCCCGCCCGAACCTGGCGAGCACGGCATCGCGGAAGGCTTCGATCGTTGCGGTGTCCTCGATCGAAACCGGCAGGGCGGCATGACCCTGCCCAATCAAGCTCGCGACGATCTCCTCGGCCTTTTCCTTGCCCGAGCGGTAGCCGACAATGACGGTTGCGCCGGCTTCGGCAAACAGACGGCAGGTCTCGCGGCCGATGCCGCCGGAGCCGCCGACGACGACGGCCACCTTGCCTTCAAGCGAATTGGATGAGGTCTGGGCAGTCATCGCTCAGCTCTTCTTTCCCGAGATCGGCGGAATGAGGAAAGTCGGCGTTCCCGCCACCAGCTTGAAATCGTATTCGCAGGTGTAGAAAGGCAGCGTCGCGCCGGCAAAATCGGGATGCGGCTCGGTGTGCATGACAAAATCGCCGACGATCTGCTG